>JAFAHZ010000052.1 GCA_019236975.1 Vulcanimicrobiota bacterium
TGTATGGCGATCGCGATCCGCAGCGACAACTCGTCCGCGAGGCTCATCACCAGCGACGATGGGCCCTCGCCGCTGCCGCAGATCCAGAAAAAACCGAAGCCCTCGCCGCGCGCGGCGATCGACAATTCGAGCGTCCAACCGGCGCCATCAGAAAGCGTCGTAATCGGCGGGTGCGGTATGCGGCGTGTCAGAGCGCCGTCATCCGGCGGGCGGCCCAGCGAAGTGACGATACGCATGGCGCCGTCGTCGCCGCACAATCCTATCGCGCAGGCATCGACCCACGCGGGGACGAGCAGCCGTGCCAATACCGGCAGTGCTTCTTCGTACTCCTCGGCGGGCAAGAGCAATCGGCTCGTGGCCGATAAGACCTCGAGGACTCCGTTGATCGGCACCGTGTCGACCTCTTGGTCAGTCGCGGCGAGCGCGGAGATTGAACGCAAATAAGTGCCCCTGCAGGATTACTCTCCTTTTTCCCCCGCCGTCCGAAGCGCCAAACGCACCCTCGTCGCGACAACCAATAACCACACGTTTAGTTGCTTGGCATGAAGGGTAGAGTCGTTGAAAAATCCGCCAGTTTGAGGTGAGCGCTTCCCGTTTGGGGACGCATGCCTCCTTTCTGATATTCGGGGAGAAAATATGCCTGTGTCGGTACCTCCCGGCTCGAAAGCGAAGTCAACAGCTTCGCCGGGATCGCGTTCCAGCAACGGACATGCAGCCACGAACGGTGCGCGCACGCGCGCTTCAAAGGAAGCGCACGGCAAAAACCGCGAGGTGCTCTCCGCACTTCGCGCGCTTGCCAAAGGCGACTTCTCGGCGCGACTCTCGACGCACGCGACGGATTCCGACCTGGCGGAGGCATTCAACGACGTTGCGACGCAAAATGCGCGACTCGTTCGCGAATTGCAGCGCATCAGTCAAACGGTCGGACGCGACGGACGTTTGGCGCAACGTATTGCGCTGCCCGGCGCGGTTGGCGACTGGGCGGTAGCGATCGACTCGGTCAACGAGCTGATATCAGACCTCGCTCACCCGATTACGGAAACCGGCCGCGTGCTCTCGTCGGTCGCGCGCGGCGACCTCTCGCAACAGGTTACGCTCGAGATCGACGGCCGGCCGCTCAAAGGTGAGTTCTTGCGAGCCGGCCGCACCCTGAACACGATGGTCGATCAGCTGAACGCGTTCGCATCCGAAGTTACGCGCGTTGCACGCGAAGTCGGTTCCGAAGGTAAGCTCGGCGGACAGGCGCAGGTACGCGGCGTCGCCGGCACGTGGAAAGACCTCACGGACTCCGTGAACTCGATGGCGGGTACGCTGACGAACCAGATCCGTAACATCGCTGAAGTCACGACCGCCGTCGCGAAGGGCGACCTTTCCAAGAAGATTACCGTCGAAGCCCGTGGCGAGATCCTGCAGCTGAAAGACACGATCAACGTCATGGTCGACCAGCTGAACGCATTCGCATCCGAAGTCACGCGCGTCGCGCGCGAAGTCGGTACCGAAGGACGGCTGGGCGGACAAGCCGACGTCCGCGGCGTTGCCGGCACGTGGCGCGACCTGACGGAATCGGTGAACTCGATGGCCGGTAACTTGACGGCGCAGGTTCGTAACATCGCCGAAGTCACGACCGCCGTTGCAAAAGGCGATCTTTCAAAGAAGATCACCGTCGACGTCCGCGGCGAGATTCTGCAGCTGAAAGACACGATCAACACGATGGTCGATCAGCTGAACGCCTTCGCATCGGAAGTCACGCGTATGGCGCGCGAAGTCGGCACCGAAGGAAAGCTCGGTGGCCAGGCGCGCGTCGAAGGCGTGGCCGGTACCTGGAAAGACCTCACGGATTCCGTGAACTTCATGGCCGGCAACTTAACGGCACAAGTCAGAAACGTCGCCGAAGTCACGACCGCTGTTGCGCGCGGCGACCTCTCAAAGAAGATCACCGTCGACGTGCGCGGCGAGATGCAAGAGCTCAAAGGCACGATCAACACGATGGTGGACCAGCTCAACGC
>JAFAHZ010000054.1 GCA_019236975.1 Vulcanimicrobiota bacterium
AACGCGACGGCTGCCGAGCAAGCGAACAGCAATGGCTTGTTCATGAGGCGTCCTCTCGTAAAGGTAGCCTCTCAAACTAATCGCACTGCCGCCTCGCTCTCTATACGCAAAATAGCGTAGGACTTCCGGGCAGAACGCGCCCAGGACGATCTCCGGACGCCCCCGCCGACGGCGTCACCTTTCGGCCGCCGGCAGGATGGGTGTCGATACCGAGCGTTCTCGGCGTTCATGCCTACGCGTCGAATGACGAGCAGCTGATCGTATTGGAGGCGTTGCCGTCGGATGCGAACTTCGATCAAATGCTCGAAGCCATCGGGTCGCGCAACCCGCGCGACGTGGCAGCGCGCGAGATCCGGATCTGCGCTAGAGGGAATCCCACGCCTTAGCGTCAAGGCTGACGTCAAGCTCGATGGACGCTCAACACTCGACGTACGCTAACGGCCAGAGTGATATGTTGGCGCACTACGGCTGTACCGGAGTCGCGTTCTCCGGTGCGCCGGATGCGCTCTACGAACGTCATTTGCTGTTCGACAACGCCATCGATCCCGCCGATACCGACGCACGCGAACGCTTCGAAGCTCTGGCACGATCGATTCGCGACGTACTCTCGCAGCGTTGGGTTGCCACCAAGCGTTGCTACGATCGCGAAAACGCCAAACGCGTGTACTACCTTTCGATGGAGTTCTTGATCGGCCGTTCCCTGGCGAACAACGTCACCAATCTGCTACTCGATCCGCTCGTGGCACACGCTATCGAGCATCACGACGTCGACTGGGTGACGATTCTCGATCAAGAACCCGATGCCGGTCTTGGCAACGGGGGTCTCGGGCGGCTTGCCGCGTGCTTCCTCGACTCGATGGCGACCATGCAGCTGCCGGCGATGGGCTGCGGGCTGCGCTACGAGTTCGGCATGTTCAAACAGTCCATCGTAGACGGGCGGCAACACGAAGAACCCGACAACTGGCTGCAAGAAAACGATCCGTGGGAAATCAAGCGCCTCGATCAAGCGGTCGACGTACACTTCAACTGCACGTTCGAACTGCTCGACGGCACGCTGCGCGCGACGAAAGGCCATCCGTCAAAACTGCGCGGCATCCCGTACGACCGCCCCATCGTCGGTTTCGGCGGCGAGACGATCAACTCGCTGCGGCTGTGGCAGGCGGCGGCACAAAACTACTTCGATTTCCAGGAGTTCAGCGAAGGCGATTTCGTCAGTGCGATGGTGCACACGCTTACCGCCGAATCGCTCACCCGCGTCCTGTATCCGGACGACTCGACGAACCAGGGGCGCGCGCTGCGATTCATCCAGGAGTATTTCTTAGTCGCGTGCTCGTTGGCCGATGCGGTTCGCCGCTTCCGGCGTCTCGGAAACGACTGGCACGCGCTGCCCGATAAGGTTGCGGTTCAGCTCAACGATACCCACCCGTCGATTGCCGTCGCCGAGCTCATGCGTATTTTGCTCGACGACGCGCACCTGAGCTGGGACGAGGCGTGGGATTTGACCGTGCGCACGCTGGCCTACACCAATCACACGCTGCTGCCCGAGGCACTCGAGAAATGGCCGATCGAGTGGTTCGAAACGCTGATCCCCCGACATCTCGACATCATTAACGAAATCAACCGCCGTCTGCTCGATCGCGTGCGAGAGCGCTTCCCCGGTGACGAAGCGCGGCTCGAGCGCACCAGTCTTATCGAGCCTGGGCCCGTTCCGCAGGTGCGCATGGCCCACCTCGCCATTACGGGCTCGCATAGCACCAACGGCGTAGCCAAGATCCACTCCGAGCTCCTGCGGACCTCGACCGTTAAGGATCTTGCCGAACTCTTTCCCGAACGGTTCAACAATAAGACTAACGGCGTGACGCCGCGCCGCTGGCTCCTGCTGGCCAACCCAATGCTCGCGTCGACCATCTCGCACGCTATCGGCGACGACTGGATTCGCGACCTCTCCGCGCTGGAACGGCTGCGCCCGCTCGCCGAGGACCGTGCGATGCGCGACGCGTTCCGTCACGCCAAGCACGAAGCGAAGGTCCGCTTTGCCACCTGGCTCGCGATGACGACCGGACAAGTCGTCGACCCTCAAACGATCTTCGACTGCCAGATCAAACGCATTCACGAATACAAACGCCAGTTGCTCAACGTGCTGCGCATCGTCGCGCGGTACCAGCAGCTGCGCGCGAACCCGAGTTTGCCGGTGCATCCACGAACCTTTTTCTTCGCGGGGAAGGCCGCGCCGGCGTACACGCTCGCCAAGCTCATCATCAAGCTGGTCAACGGCGTCGCCGCCGCAATCGACAACGATCCCGCAATGCGCGGCAAGCTCAAGATCGTTTTTCTGCCCGAATACAACGTCACGCTCGCCGAACGGCTGATCCCCGCGGCGGACATTTCCAACCAGATATCGACGGCCGGTTACGAAGCCAGCGGCACGAGCAATATGAAGTTCATGATGAACGGTGCGCTCACCGTCGGCACCCGCGACGGAGCGACCATCGAGATGGCGGAAGCCGCCGGCGAGGAGCATTTCTTTCTCTTCGGACTCACCGCACAGGAAGTGCGCGAGAGCAGGCCTTCATACGACCCGCATCGTTACTATGAGAACGAGCCGCTCGCGCGCGCCGCGCTCGACGCCATTTTCAACAACGAATTCAGCCGCGACGAGCCGGGCACGTTCGAGCCGCTGCGCGGAACGCTTCTCGACGGCGGCGATTACTACATGCATCTTGCCGACCTGCGCGCCTACGTCGAAGCGCAGCACCGTGCGGGCGACGTCTATTACGCGCACCCCGACGATTGGGCGCGCAGCGCACTGCTGAATATCGCCGCGTCGGGATATTTTTCGAGCGACCGCACCATTGCCGAATATGCAGCCGACATTTGGAACGTGCAAGCGTGCCCCGTTCATTAGAAGTGTAGCAGGCCCTCGTTTCCGTACCGGCGTTCGTAGGTGCGTTTTGAACCTTGAGGATCGCTGGGTAAGACGTTAGCATCTAGTCTTGCGTGTGCGACTCGTTGCGACGCCTCAGCGCAGGGATCGCCTCCTCACTTCCCTGATTACACGCTACACGGAGAAATTGACATGAAGCATTTCGGCAAACTTGCTGCGGCCACGTTGTGCGGTTCGCTCTTTGCAGCATGCAGCGGCGGCACCGGCAGCGTAGCTCCGAGTGTGCCCTCGGCTCCTGGACAATCCGTAAACGCAGCGCCCGCTTCCGGAAAAATGTCGCAGGAGTTTCGGCTGACCAAACCAATGCGGCTCCGGTGCACGGTAATTGGCCGTAAGAGTCTCGGAGCGGAGCCGAATACTCCGCAAATCTGCGATACGACGACCAACCGCATCAAACACGTGTTCTTCACGCGTGCTTTCCTGAAGCGGCACCCCAAAATTAAGGTCGGAAGGAACGCAGGTTACTATTCTTCGTCCAGCTCGAACAATCTCGTCTACGGCGGCGGACCGGTAGAAACGACGCCGGCTATTTACTTGATCTTCTGGGGGATCAACGGCCCCAACGACACGACGAACGATCCTAACGGAATGGCAACGTACATCACCAACTTTTACGGCGCCGTCGGCGGCAGTTCGTGGATGAACACCGATACGCAGTACTACCAGAACGGGCCGCAGTACATCGGAAATCCGAGCGGCGAGCTTGCCGGCGTATGGTACGATACGTCGTCGTCACCGCCGAGTAACTATACCGACGCACAGGTGGCCGCCGAAGCCGACGCGGGCTCGGCCCACTTCGGATACAACGCCAACGCTAACTACGTCGTCGTGACGCCGACGGGCACCGCAGAAAGCGGTTTCGGTTCGCAGTGGTGCGCGTACCACAGCATCGACGGCAACGGCGTCTCGTACACCGACATGCCGTACGTCTCCGACGCGGGCTCGGGCTGCGGCGCCGGATCCGTCAACTCACCCGGCACGTTGGACGGCGTCAGTATCGTCGGCGGACACGAAGAAGCCGAAACGCAAACCGATCCAGGTGCAGGCAATGGCTGGATCGATTCTTCGGGGTCCGAAATCGGCGACAAGTGCGCCTGGATGAATCTCCAAAACACGAACTTCCCGAACGGAAGCACCTTCCCGACTCAGCCGCTCTGGTCGAACGCGAGCAGCGGCTGCGTGCAAGCATACTAGTCTAACGCTCCACAAAAAAGTTGCGCGCGCCCGAGATCCGGGCGCGCGCAACAAAAAATTATCGACGCTCTTCGTCGAGCCTGTACCAGGTGACAGCCCTTTGTGCCGCGTCACGCACGGGCATAGGCGCCAAGTTGAGTTCCACCTTCGCTTTCGACGCATCGGCATACATACGGTCGCGCGACATCCGAACGCCTTCGAGCGGCGCCAGCGGCGTAGCGTTAGGATCGAGCCGGCAGCGTAATTCGTCGACGTAACCGGCCGCGAGCGCGAGAGCGTACGGTGCGCGCCACTTCGGCATCGGCTTGCCGGTGATCTCCGACAGCATTTGCCAGATTTCGTCGAACGTGAGATTCTCGCCGGCGATGAGATAGCGTTCGCCGAGCCGTCCTTTTGTCAACGCGGCGACGTGGGCTTTGGCGACGTCCTCGACGGCGACAAGATTCAGACCGCCTTGACCCGGCGCTTTCGCGGTGATGCGGCCGTCCATGAAGTCGCGAATCATCTTTCCGGTCGGCGTAGGTTTCCAGTCGCCCGGGCCAACGGGCGCCGTCGGCAAGACGGCTACTACGGGAACGCGTCCAGCAAAGGCGGCACGTTCTTGCGCGAGTTTGCTCTGATGGTAGTCGCCCTTCGTGCGGTTTATGGCCACGGCGCGATCGGGGTAGCACGTCTCGTCGGCGGGATCGCCGTTGCGGCCGTGACCCACCGCTGCAGAACTCGACGTCAGCACGACGCGCTCGACACCGGCAACGTATGCCGCCGTCATCAATCCTTCCGTTCCAGTGACGTTGACGTCCCAGATGCGCGCGCGATCGCGTGGGCTGAACGAGTAGAGCGCTGCCGCGTGCACGACGTAGCGGCAGCCATCGATCGTGCGGCCGAGGTCGCCGGTCGCAAGCATGTCGCCCTCGACGAGTTCGAGGTTCGGCTCGTCGCCGCGCACGATCCAACTGACGGCGCTCGGCAGCTTGCCGCCCCGCACCAGCGCGCGCACAGCGTAACCGGCGTCAAGCAGCGCGCGCAGCACGTGCGAGCCGACGAAACCCGAGGCGCCCGTCATGAAAACGCGGTCGCGCGCCGAACTACTACTCATGAGGTCGTCACGGATTCGGGCCGCGCTGGCGGTTTTGCTGCTTCTCATCTCTGCCGGTTGTGCGGGGTCGTTCGGGCGAGGATTCCTGCCCGGTGCGTCGTTCGGACCGGACGTCGCGGGAACGCCGTTTCGCTTCGTCGGGTATTGGGATGGCTGGCAGCAAAGCAACCTCACGCAGACGCCGGCCGGCGTCACCGAAATTCCCATCGCGTTCGGCTTCCTGCACGGCCACACCATCACGCTCAAAGGCGGCGTCAACCCCGGTTACGTCAGCGCCGCCGACATCGCGGCGCTGCACGCGCGCGGCGTCGCGGTCACGCTATCGCTGGGTGGCTGGAGCCCCAGTAACTCGCTCTCCTTCGACGGAAACGTTGCGGGATTCGAAAAAAGTCTTGCACGCGTGCTCGCCAAGCTGCCGTTCGACGGCGTCGACTTCGATCTCGAGCACGGATCGACGGCCAGCCGCGTCAAAACCCTGTCGACGCTGATCGTCGCGACGCGTTCCTATTTTACGTCGATCGGCAAGCCGCAAGCCGTGATCACGTATCCAGCTTGGAACAGGCCGACCGACTACGGCGACGACCAGATTCTGGGCAACTCGCAAGTCGCCGGCGCGCTCTCGTGGGTCAACGTGATGTCGTACGAGAAGGCCGACATCGCCAAAACCGAAAGCGACGTTGCGGCATACGGTGCGATCTTCGACAAGACCCGCATTAACGCGGGCATCGATATCGACGACAATCCGCACCCGAGCGTAGCGGAACTGGGAGCACTTTCTACGTGGGTGCGCGCCAACGGCTATGGCGGCATGATGGCGTGGACCGTGAACTCGATCACGGCCGCGCAGATGAAAGCGATTACCGGAAACTGAGCTCGTGAGCGCGGCGCTCGTTTCGGTCAACGTTGGGGCCGTGCGCACCGTGCGTCACGACGGCCAAGACGTCGTTACCGGTATCTTCAAGGAACCCGTCACGGGACGCGTTGCACTGCGGGGCGTAAATCTTGCCGGCGACGACCAGGGCGATCGTTCCGTCCACGGCGGCCCGGATCGCGCAGTCTATGCGTATTCGACCGAAGACTACGCTTGGTGGACGCACGAGCTGGGCCGCGAGTTGGCACCCGGAACGTTCGGCGAAAACCTTACGACGAGCGGCATCGACGTCAATGGCGCGCTCGTGGGCGAGCGCTGGCGCATCGGCAGCGCCGTCGTCCAAGTGACTACGCCGCGCTTTCCCTGTTACAAGCTCGCGATGAAGATGGGCGAGCCTACCTTCGTCAGGCGCTTCGGCGCGGCGCTTCGGGCCGGCACGTATTTGAGCGTCGTTGAAGAGGGTGAGCTGGGAAGCGGCGACGCGATCGAGGTCGTGCATCGTCCCGCACATCGCCTCACCATCGGCGAAATGACGAAAATCTACCTCTTCGAGCGCAGCCGGCTCGCCGAACTACTCGTTCCCGAACTGCCCGAAGAGTGGATGCAATGGGTTAACGAACACAAGGCGTGAGTCAGGCTGGTTCGGACGACGTGTCGAGGTTAAAGCATTTCTGGCCGCTGCCGTGGTTCCAAAAACCGGTTCCCGAAATGCTCGGCTCGTTCTCCGACGGTGCGGTAAACGTCGCGCACAGCGTAAACTGCGAACGGCCCGTACGGCGATACGGGTACGGCTGTTTGGTGACCGGATCGTGCGCCCACTCCGAAGGAAGCGTGGCGGGAAACGTACCCGTGTCGCGATAGCGCGTGCGCAGCCGTGAAGCGATGTCTTTGAGATCGTCGACGCGCTTTTGGTCGATCGCGACGTCGCGCGCGTGACTCGGCGACCCCGTGACGGTGAAGCCGGCAACGAGACCGGCAATGACGAGCAGGCACGCGGCGGCCGCAAGGACGTGATGGAGTCTCATTCCTGCGCCGGCGGCGGATTGATCGTCATCAAGTAGTACGCAAACACGCCGCCCCCAAGAACCAGCAGGACGAGCGAATCCAGCACGAACCGCACGGTCAGTCCACCTTGCAGCAGGGCGGTCACAAACCAAATCGCGTCGCCCAACAGCGTTAACGACGCCAGGACGAGCGCCAAATACGTTAACCAGCGGCGCACGCCCGAATAGTACAGATCGCGCCGCTTGTGCAGTTCGCGGGCGATGAGATAGTGCACGAAAAGGAACAGCGGAAACGCGACGATCACGGTCGCTAGTTGCCCGGACACTTCATCGCGGAGCGGAATCGTCTCCGCGTATGCGGCTGCGTCGGGGAATGCCCGCGCGATGGCTGCATAAAAGATTTGCCCGAGGGCCACGATCCAGAACCCTAGCGTGATGAAGTTGAGCAGATAGAGGAACGCATCGCGCGCGTTTTCGCCGCTCTGCGTACGCGCCGGTACCTTCGTTCCGAGCTTCTGCTCGTAGTACGCGCCAAGCGCGCGATAGATGCGGCGCTCGGACCATCCGTTCTGCCGGAGAATCCCGACGACGGAGTCGTCGGGGATTGCGCCTTGCTTCGCGCTAGCGATGAAGCCGGCGAGGTCGTCGCTCATGAATGGCGCGTTCGAACGCGCCGCGACGCTTGCCTGCTACTGTGCGGAAAAAGAGATTGGCCGAGCGTTTTATGTCTCGGCCAACCAGGTGTAGGGTATTCCCGCAGCGCGCGCGCGCTAAACTTTTAGTTCCCGAAGGCGGCGCGGATCGATTGCTTGAGCGAGCCCGTCGTCTGCAAGACGGCGGTCGGTTCGTAACCGCAGTGGGCCATGCAGTTTTCGCACGATTCGTGCTTGCCGCGGCCGTATTTCGACCAGTCGGTTTCGTCGAGCAGCTCTTTGTACGTCTTGACGTAACTCTCTTTGCTCATCAGGTAGCACGGGCGCTGCCATCCGAACACCGTGTAGCAGGGAATGCCCCACGGCGTGCACTCGAAGTCCGCTTTGCCTTCGAGGAAATCCAGATACAGCGGGCTGTGGTTGAGGCGCCATTTCTTGCGTTTGCCGCCTTCGAACGCTTCTTTGAAAATCTCGCGCGTGCGCTTGACGCCGAGGAAGTGCTCCTGGTCGGGCGCCTTCTCGTAGGCGTACGCGGGCGAGATCTGCATCATGTCGACCTTGAGGTCGTCGTTGAGGTAATCGAGCACCTCGCGAATCGATTTCGCACTGTCCTGCGTGAAGAACGTCGTGTTGGTAAAGACGCGAAAGCCTTTCTCCTTAGCGATTTTGATCGCCTCGATGGCTTTCTCAAAGACGCCGTCGCGGCAGACCGACTGGTCGTGGCGCTCCTGCATGCCGTCCAGATGGATCATCCACGCGAAGTGCACGCTCGGCTTGAAGAGATCGATTTTCTTCTTGAGCAGCAGGGCGTTCGTGCAGAGGAAGACCCACTTTTTGCGCTTGACGAGCTCTTCGACGATGTGCGGCATCTCGTTGTGCACGAGCGGCTCGCCGCCGGCGATCGACACCATCGGCGCGCCGCACTCTTCCACGGCGGCGATGCACTCCTCGACGCTCAGGCGCTTGCGCAGGATCTCGTCGGGGTGCTCGATCTTCCCGCAGCCGGCGCACGCCAGGTTGCATTGCAGCAGCGGCTCCAGCTCGAGAACGAGCGGATACTTCTTCTCGCCGCGCATTTTCTTGCCGGCGATGTACTTGGCGACGGCCATCTTCTGCTGCCAGGGCATGCTCATGGGTTCTGTTCCTTCAAGCTAGAGGTTAGATTCGCCCTTCGACAGGCTCAGGGTGACGCGGTGCGTGGTCCTTCGACTGCGCGCCTGCGGCGCTGCGCTCAGGATGACATCGCTGGTCGGTCGCGAGCGCCATTACCGGGAAGAGGTGGCGATAGAGGTGGTAATTGATGTAGAAATCGCGCGGGAAGCCGGTGCCCGTGCACTCGGGCTCGTCCCAGGTGCCGTCGGGGCGCTGACGCTCGCACAGCCAGGCAAGACCCCGTTTCGTCGCCGGGTGTTGCGCCAAGCCGGAAATCTGCAGCGCGTTTACCGCCCAGGCGGTTTGGCTGGCCGTACTCTTGCCGACGCCGGCGAACGACTCGTCGACGTAGCTGTGGCACGTCTCGCCCCAGCCCCCGTCCGCGTTTTGTACGGACACGAGCCAGTCCGCGCCCTTCGCGATCCGTTGGGTAACACCGTCGACGTTTCGGAAATGTTGCAGTGCCGAGATGACGCACCACGTGCCGTAGATGTGATTGACGCCCCACCGTCCATACCACGAACCCCACGGACGCTGCATTTCCTTTAGATATTCGATGCCGCGCTTCACGTAGGGATCGTTGTCGCCGTAACCCAG
>JAFAHZ010000134.1 GCA_019236975.1 Vulcanimicrobiota bacterium
GTGGAGGCGATTTTTTGGAGTGCTTCGCGGATGCGCCCTTCGATTTCGCCGGCGAGATCGAGGTGTTCTTCGAGAAACGCTTTGGCGTTTTCGCGGCCTTGACCGATGCGTTGATCGCCGTAGGTGTACCAGGATCCACTTTTTCCGACGATGTTCTGTTCGAGCGCGACGTCGAGAATCGATCCCATCTTCGAAATCCCGTGACCGTAGGTGATGTCGAACTCCGCTTGCCTAAACGGCGGCGCAACTTTATTTTTCACGACTTTGACGCGGGTGCGCGAACCGACGACGTCTTGACCGACTTTGATCGTTTCGAGCTTGCGCACGTCGAGGCGCACCGAGGCATAGAACTTCAGTGCGCGGCCGCCCGACGTCGTTTCGGGATTGCCGAACATGACGCCGACTTTCTCGCGCAGTTGATTGATGAAAATCATCACCGCCTTGCTGCGGGAAATCGCCGCGGTCAGTTTGCGCAGCGCCTGCGACATCAGGCGCGCCTGCAGGCCGACGTGTGCGTCGCCCATATCGCCTTCGAGCTTGGCTTTGGTGACGAGCGCGGCGACCGAGTCGATCACGATCACGTCGACGGCGTTGCTGCGCGTGAGCATCTCGGCGATCTCCAGCGCCTGTTCGCCGGTATCGGGCTGCGAGACGAGCAGATTATCGAGATCGACGCCGAGTGCGGCGGCGTAGTTGGGATCGAGTGCGTGCTCCACGTCGATGAAGGCCGCGGTGCCGCCGGTTTTCTGCGCTTCGGCGATCGCGTGCAGCGCGAGCGTCGTTTTACCGCTGGATTCCGGGCCGTAGATCTCGACGATGCGCCCGCGCGGAAAGCCGCCGACGCCCAGCGCCAAGTCGAGCGCGATCGATCCGCTCGGCACCACTTCGAACGCCATGCGTTCGCTGAACTCGCCCATGCGCATGATCGAGCCCTTACCGAACTGCCGCTCGATCTGCGCGAGGGCGTTATTGAGGGCGACCTGCCGTTCGTCTTGCGCTGCCATATCTGTGCGATCTGCCTTTCTGCGGGGAGTGTGCGTTCCGGTTCCTATCACGTTCTCACGGTCGAGTGCCAACTGGGTGGCATTTTAAATTCACACGTTCGCGGGAGTTTCTTCGAAGAGGGCGTCGATGAACTCGGCGGCCACGAAGGAGCGCAGGGCGTCGGCGGACTCGCCGAGGCCCACGAACTTGATCGGCACCTCGAGCGTGTCGACGATCGCGACGATCACGCCGCCTTTGGCGGTCGAGTCGAGCTTGGTGATGACGATACCGCTCAGCTGCGTCGTTTCGTTAAAGAGCTTCGCTTGCGAGATGGCGTTCTGGCCGGTGGTGCCGTCGACGACAAGCAGCGTTTCGGCCGGCGGTCCGTCCATTTCGCGCTCGACGACGCGCCGGATCTTCTTCAGCTCTTCCATGAGGTTGGTTTTCGTTTGCAGCCGCCCGGCCGTATCGACGAGGACCACGTCGACGTCGCGCGCTTTGGCCGCGCGCATCCCGTCGAAGATCACCGATGCCGGATCGGCACCCTCGGCGCCGCGAATCAACTCGGCACCGCTGCGCTGCGCCCAAATCGCCAACTGCTCCGATGCGGCCGCGCGAAAGGTGTCGCCGGCAACGAGCAGCACGCGTTTGCCTTCGCCGCGTAAACGCGTTGCGAGCTTGCCGATGGTCGTCGTCTTGCCGCTGCCGTTGACGCCGACGACGAGCACCACCGCCGGACGCGTCGCGAGATCGAGCGTTGCACCGGGAAGCGTGAGAAACCGCTCGACGTCTTTGCGAAAGCGCGCGACGGCTTGATCGGTGGTCCTCCACGCTTCTTGCTTTGCGACGGTCTGCAGGCCCGTGACGATTTTTTGGGTAGTCGGCACGCCGAAGTCGGCGAGGATGAGCGTCTCTTCCAGTTCGTCCCAAAAGGCATCGGTGAGCGGCTCGGACGGCCGGCCCAGGCGCTGGACCGCCGAGAAGGCCTCGCGCGCTTTTCCCAGTGAGGCGCGTAACCGCTGCAAGAAGCTCACGGGCTGGGCCCTTCTCCTCTCAACTATCGAACTCCTGTTCGCCTTTTCAAGCCAAGCGGCCCATAGCGAGGTCACCCCGCCGAACCGATGCCTTATAGATGAAGCGCCGCATCGCCCTGGCCCTCGCCGTCGTTCTCTCCGCCTGTTCGGCGCACCAAGCGTCGCTGACCCCGGCCTTATCGCCGGCAACCGGCGGCGCGGATGCGGCGGGTGCCGCCCCGTCGATCGTCCTCGACGCGCGCTCGAGCGGGCCGACGGTTTCGGCCGACGCGTATGGCGCGTCGCTCGACACCTGGTACGACTTCGTGGTGCCGTGGGTCGATCCGTCGCTGCATCAAACCGGCATCCATCTGGTGCGTTTTCCGGGCGGCTCGGAGTCCGACGACTATCATTGGGAAAACGGGGGCACGCTCTGCTCTCCCAAGTACGGCTACATTACCAAACAATCGACCTTCGATCACCTGATGACGCAAGTCGCGCGGCCGGCGAGACTCGATATTGCGATCACGCTGAACTACGGCAGCAATCGCACCTGTAACGGCGGCGGCGATCCTACCGAAGCCGCGGCATGGGTAGCGTATGCGAAACAGAAACACTACAACGTTCCGTTTTGGACCGTCGGCAACGAAGAGTACGGCTCGTGGGAATACGATTTGCATCCGGTCCCACACGATCCGCACACCTATGCAGCTGCGGTGAAAACCGGCTACTATCCCGACGTCAAAGCCGCCAATCCGCAAGCCAGACTCGGCGTGATCGGCGATTTCGCGCAGCCGGGCGCGTCGACGTGGAACAAAATCGTTTTCCGCGAAGCGGGGCCGTTCGATTTCGTTGAGATTCATTATTATCCCGAGTACAACCACGACAGCGATTCGTTTTTGCTGGGCGCGGCGATAGGCACGTTCGCGAAAGACCTGACGAATCTGCGCGCACAGATGACGGCGGCAGGGCTTTCCAAGACGTTCCCGATTTACCTGGGCGAGTTCAACAACGATGCAGGCAACGAAGGCAAACAATCGGTGTCGATCGTCAACGCCTTATATTTGGGGCAGATGCTGGGCGTGCTGACGACGCAGGGCGTGCCGATGGTGACGTGGTGGCTGTCGTACGGCAGCTGCGACGAAAGCGGCGATTATTCGAAGTCGCTCTACGGCTGGCAGCACTTCGGCTCCGAGGGATTGTTCTCCGACGGGCTGCCCGACAAGTATCAAGGCTGCGCCGACACCCCGGTAATTCCGGGCGGCACGCCGTTTCCCACGGCGCGCGTGATGGCGCTGCTTTCGCAGTACGTCCCGGCCGGAGCGGCTGAGCGCAACGTCGCCGTTGCCAAATCGCTAGGAACTACGGTGCGCGCGTACGGTTACGCAAACGGCGGCGGGTACGTTCTCGCAGCGTACAACAACACGCTCTCGACCGTGACGACGGCCTTTCGCTTGACGGGCGCCAAGGCGACGTACGATGCGACGCTGGTAACCTATGGCAAAGCGCAGTACGACTTGTCGAAAAATAACCAATGGGTGGGAGCCTCGACCAAGCATCTCGGGACGATTCCCGTCAACAACCTGCCGCTGGTGCTGCCGCCGTACAGCCTCGTTCTCGTCGTTCTGATATAAGAAAACGGGTCATCGCCGATCGGGCGGCTCGCTCGGAAAGACTTTGACGGTAGAGTTATCCACGAGGTGGCGCTCCCCGCAGAGGTTGCACTGGACGTAGTTATTGACGAGCGTCGTCGCATCGAACGCAGCCAGGAGATCGGAAGAGCACACGTCTGAACT
>JAFAHZ010000045.1 GCA_019236975.1 Vulcanimicrobiota bacterium
CGCGTACATATCGACTTGGTCGCGGTGCCACGCCAGCGGTTTGCCGTTGGCGCGGACGACCAGCTCCGACATTTGATTGAGGGCGCCCGACGGCGAGTGATCGCCCGGGATCCACTGCGGGAAGTCGATCGTAAACGCACCCGGGGCGACCGGAATCGTCATGTGCGTGTAGGCCAAGCCCAGCGGCGCTTTGCGCGCGTCGAGCACCACGGTCATGGGATTGGTTGCCGTTGCAAGCGGCGTGTCGAGACGGTCCGCACCAAAGAACGCAACGACTGCGGCTGCGATGAGGAAAGACTGCTTCACGAGAATCTCCTTCACTTCGCGTGCGGCTGCGTGATGAGCGTCAGCATATCGGTGGTGCCGGGGATGCGCTGCAAATGCGCGTACTTGAGGCCGCCGTGATAGTGAAGCACCAGTTCCTTAAAGTACTCGTCTTGCTCGACGGTAATCCGCAGCGGCGCAAAGCTCGATGACGTTGCCTTGATCGCGGCGTGCCAGGCGTCCGGAGTGAACTCGCGGTCGTTGATCGAGACGATCGTCATGCCAACGCCGAAGCCGTCGTTCCAGGCGGGCGATCCCTGCAACACGTCTTCGATCTTGCCCTCGTCGGTGAGATGCAAGCCGGCGTCGAGCCACGAATCGATCACCTTGCCGGTCTTCTCGCCGGCTTGGCCGTACTTGTTCGGTTTGTCCGTGATGACGAACCGGTACCCGGCGCGCTCGATCATATCGGTCGGCGGTTTGGGCGAGATCGAGTAGACGTACTTCTCGAAGAGACCGTGCCAGTCGTACGGCACGACCTCGTTCAGATAGCGTTCGATGTCGGCGCGCGTATACGTCACGACGCGCGGCGACGATGTGCCGCCCGCGAACGCCTTTGTGTAATCGTCCAACGATTTGCGCTCGTTGGTAAGTTTGCGAATGAGCGTGTCGACGTCGAGCCACATCAGTTCGCCTTCGGTGTAGAAGTCGCCCGCGCTGCGCCGCAGCGAACCGTACGGGCCGCCGTTCGCGTAGTAATACGGCGCTCCCGTCGTCGTATCGATGATGGGCGTCGTATTCCGCCCGGGCTCGTAGGCCATCTGTTCGTAGATCAGCGCCAAGTACTCCGGATAATCTGCCGGTTTGCCCTTAATGCCGGAGCGAAAGGCGATGAGATCGCCCATGTACTGGTTCATGCCCTCATATTGCCACAGCAACTCGGTGCGTTCGGGATACGGCTGATTGAAGTTCGGCTGCTGTAAGTCGAAGGGGCGCCGGTACTTGCCGTTCCACGAATGCGAAAACTCGTGCGTTAGCAGATCGCCTCCGTTGAGCTGCTCGTTGTTATCGGTCATGAAGTCGTCGCCGGCGCGGTCGTCGCTCGACTGATGGTGCTCGATACCTTGGCCCGGAATGAGATCGCTGAGCGTCAACTCGGAGTGATAAACGTTCCAGTGGCGCCCGCCGTAGAGCGCGATGGCTTCGGGCGTCATCCGCTTATAGGCGTCGAGCTCGGCTTTGGGCAAATTCAGATCTTCCTGATGGTCGGCGAACATGTCTAAATACGTCCGCGCGCCGCCCTGGCTCCAGGTCAAAATGTGTTTGTAGTACCGGCCGGAGTCGGTCGGCGAATCGACCAGCGTCTCCAGCGTCACCGTTTCGAAATCGATGCGGGCGCCGCTGCGCGACTTCACTGGAAGCGCGCTCGCGTAGTCCCAAGCCGGCGGCAAGATCAAACTCGCAGTGACGAAGTACTTCGTGTTGTCGACGTTGCGCTGGTAGAGAATGTAGCGGTTCCAATTCCCGACCATCGTGTTGCGCGTGGCCAGCTGCCCGTCCGTGAAATCGTTATTGACGTTGAGGAGCACCGTGAAATCGGCGTTGACGCGATTTACGCCCGGCGGAACGGTGATGTGGAAAGCGTACATATCGACCGGGTCGCGTTCCCACGGGATCGCTTGACCGTTCGCGCTGATCTTCAGCTCGGACATATCGTGGAGCGGGCCCGTCGGGCCGTGCTCGCCGGGAATCCACTCGGGATAGTCCAGCGTGAAAGGTCCCGGCGCGACCGGAATGGTCATGTGGGCGTAGGCGATGCCGCGCGGTGCGAGGCGCTCGTCGAGCACCACGGTCATCGGGTTGGCCGCCGTCGCCAGAGACCGATCCAACCCGCCTGTCGCGCCGAGCCCGCGAGCCGGGAGTCCCGCCCCGAGCGCGGCTACAAGCGCGAAGGACGTAACGAAACGCAACCGCCGTAAAGCGAACATCTACTCCTCCAAGGAACGTTACGGCTTGTTCTGCGCGACCCAGACGTCGCCTTTGATCGCATAGAGCCAGACGAACGGCGCGCGTGCGTCCGAGCCGGCGAACGGGTTATGTACGCTTCCCTGATTGCTGCTCGCATCGAACTTCGCGCGAAACCCTGCCGGAACGCTGAGGTGGATCGCCCCCGTGCCGCTTTGCATGCGGATAGCGTTGCCGGACCACCCGGTGGCGAGTGAGGCGGTGACGTCACCGTCGTCCGCAGCCAAATCGACGGGCGCGAGCGCGCCGGTTACCACGACTTCGCCGCGGGCCGACTCGGCGGTGATCGACGCGCGCGGCGAATCGACGTTGATGTTCCCCTCTTGGTCGAAGATCTCGACGGCGGCCGTCGACTTCGTCAGCGCGACGTCGCCCGAAGAGATGCGCGCGTCAAGCCGCATATTCGCGGGATAGGTGACGGTGTACGTCGGCGACGACGACGGAACGAAGGGAATCAACGGCGGCCCGCTGGGCGGCCTGATCGTTACGCTTAGACGATTTCCCGCATGCGCCGAGTCGACGACCGGCAGCTGCATCTTCGCGTCCTGCACCACTTGCACGCGAATCGCGCTCGCGTCGGCGCTCGGGACGAACGTCACGGCCGCTCCGCCCGCCTCGATTTGCAGCACCTTCGCATCGCCGCGCGCGACCGACCGATCGAGCACCGTCTGCGCGTCAGCCGGCACAATGGACACCGCGAAAACGAACAACATGCTGGCGAAAAAGAAAAGCGGCCTCATGGCCGCATTCTATCAGAAATCGCCGGGATTTTCGATGACCAGCTAGGCGCGGAGAGGCGACGTTTACTTTGGTAAACGAGCCTCTCCGCAACAGCGCTGGGCGCGAAAAGCCGCGGCGATTTAGAGATCTTCGGGATTAATTCCCTTGAGCCGGTCGTACTGCGTCTTCTTCGGCGGTGCTTGCACGCTGGCGTGATCCTCATACTCGCCCTCGTACTGCACCGTGAGCGGTTCGCGATTGCGCTCGTAGGCGCTGACGAGCCGGCTCATGCCGTCGCCGTTGCCGCCGCCGCCCATGACTTCGGCGAGCGCGGCGTCGTCGGCCGTCATCGTCGCGTAGGCCATCTCGTACTCTTGACGCGGGCGTCCGTCGTCGTCGACATCCTGGCCTTCCGGTACGATGTCGACGTTGCGATAACGCGACATGCCGGTGCCGGCGGGAATCAGTTTGCCGATGATGACGTTTTCTTTGAGGCCGAGCAGCGGGTCGTACTTGCCCTTGATCGCGGCATCGGTGAGCACGCGCGTCGTTTCTTGGAAGCTAGCCGCCGACAAGAATGACTCCGTGGCCAGCGAAGCCTTCGTGACGCCGAGCAGCACCGGATTCGCCGTAGCGATTTCCTTGCCGTCGGCGCGTACGCGCTCGTTGGCTTCGTGGAACGCCGCCGCTTCGACGAGCTGCCCCGGCAGCAGCAGGGTATCGCCGCCTTCGACGATCTTCACCTTGCGCAGCATCGAGCGAACGATGACCTCGATGTGCTTATCGTTGATGTCGACGCCCTGCGAACGATAGACCTTCTGCACTTCCTGAACCAAATAGTTCTG
>JAFAHZ010000139.1 GCA_019236975.1 Vulcanimicrobiota bacterium
CGCGTTGACCAGCGCCACCTCAGGCTGCTTGAACCGAGCGATATCGCCTTGATCGTGGAGCGCGATCGCGTCCCAGATGAGGCCCGTCTTCCACGCTGCAACGTCGTGCTTCTTGCAGAGATCGAGCGCGACGAAAGCGCCGTCGACCTCGAAGCGACGCTTTTCACTCATGTATTGCACGCTCAGCCCGGTGTCGTGGAGGATCGATGCAACGTAAACCGCCTCGGCGTCGTGCTGGATGACCGACGCCTTGGCGACGAGCTCGGCGAAGAGAAACGTGCGCAGCGAATGCGCGAAGATTTCGGGGGATTCGCCCGCGGTGGCGATCGCCGTAGCTTCTTTTGCAAAGGGAGACGCGGGAATGGCGACGCCGGCAATGGCGGCAGGCAAGGGAGACCCCGACGCAACCGACGATGCGGCGGCCGCCGCTGAGACGCTCGTAAGAAACTGCAGACGATCCATACCGTCAGCATATCCGCGTAACCAACGGACGGCAACGTGTTTACGATTGATATTTTTTTATTCGCATCACGATTTTATGATCGTTGATCAAGCCGTGACGCCGCTCCATTATGATCCAAATTGTGACGGCCGAAGTCCGCGCAGACTCAGAAGACCTCCAGCTTGACGCCGAAAAAGTCGTGCGTTATCTCTTGCACCGCGTACGCAAACCGTACGAGCTGGTTCACGCGCCCTACATCAAGCAGCTTTGCTCGGCCGTCGGTGAACCGAACGCGGCGCAAGCGCTGCGGCGCCTCGTCGAAGAGGCCTTGCCGGGCTCTACCTACGCCGAAGCGCGGCTGCGCAGTCTGATCCTCCGCATGGACTTCGACGACGCCCTGACGGGCGAGGAAGCCGCAAAAGACGCCCATCTGTCGCGCCGGCAGGTGCAGCGCATGCGAGCCGAAGCGGTGCGCATGATTGCGTACCGGCTTCGCGCGCTCGTCGACGGCGGCTGGGAAACGGTCCCGGTACCCGCATCGCACCGGCCGCTCGCAGAGCTTGCGATGGTAGCGGCGGCAACGTCAATACCGCTGACGAGCGATTGGACGGCGCGATTCGAACGAGAATACCAGGCCTTCGCGCGAGCGCGAGAGCGCAGCCACGCCTTAGAGATGCGCGCCATTGCCGGCAGCTTGCATCGGCTGGCAAGCGACTCGACGTTCACCTTAGCCTTGCGCTGTCAGGCTGAAGCCGAGCTTCGCCTAGGGCGAAACGCTTTGGCGGCCGGCATACTCGAGGATGCCGCCAAGCGCGCTTTCGACCGTAAGGAGTCGATCGAATTTGCGGCAGTGACGTGGCTGCGCGCGGAGATTCATCACTTCCAAGGCGCTACCGAAACGGCGCACGAGTTGGCGGCGGGAGCGCTTAAGGTGCTGAAGCCGCCGTGCAGCGAGTGGATCGCCGGCCAACTGCTGGCAGCCCGCGTCAGTCTTGCGCGGCGGGTCCCTTGGTTCGTACCGCCTGAGGCCGACGTGCTCGCGACGGATTCAAACGGTGCGGTTTCGTTTGCAGTCGTAGAGGCGCAGCTCGCTGCGGCGCACAGCGATTGGAAGCGCGTCCGCGAGCTCGCCGAGCCGGCATTGCTGCGCGCCGAAACGTCGGAGTTCGACGGTGCGGCCGCAGCCGCCGCGGCAGTTCTTTCGCTCGCGCATCGCGCCTGCGGCGAGCTTGACGAAGCCTTGCGTTTGCGGGCGCGTGCTTTGCGCGCGCTGCTGCGAAGCCAAGATTACTTATGCGCCAACCGGCTTTTCGGTAACGTGCCGCAAGTCGGTAATGCAACGATCGAGGACGCGCTGCTCGACGTTCTGTACGAGCGCATCGGGTTGCTGGTGCCGCAGATCGTAAACGACGATGCAGACCAAATCGATGCCGTGCGCCGCCTTATCGCGGAAATCGTAGCGCGCGCCTTGGACCGGTTTCGTCCGCGGCGATCGATCGAAGCGGCCGCCGAACGGGTTCGCGCGCTAGATTCGGCTTTCGCATCGTACGGTCCGAGCGCGTTCGATGCGATCGAAGAGATGCTTACCCTGGCGCTGGTCGCGCTTGCCGGACAGCGCTGCTGGAGCGGCCAGCACCCGGTTCTGGGGGAGACGCTCGCCGGCATTCGTCAAGCGTTTGCCGGCTGCCGGCCCGCCGGCTTGCTGGTTGGCTATCCGGCTTCGCGCTTGGGCGGCGCATTGGAACCGTCGATGATTCGGCGCCTTCCGGTCATCGACCAAATCTCCTCGACGTAACCACCGCTCCATCGCGCGTGAACGTTCGAACGACGGTATTGCGCGCGACGCGAGGGAACAGACATCGCCAGCCGGTCAACGCCGCGACGACGTTCTGCGCCGGCGCATCTTGGAACGTTTGGCCGAGGCTGAAGCCGTTGTCGCTCCACAAGCGCAGCCCGAACGGCTGAAGCTTCGCGCGCAAGGGTCGCACGACTGCCACTAACGCGCGGTTCGAGTCTTGCGTCGAGTTGTGCACGATGCCGGCGTACGTGCCGCCGGTTCCGTCGCCGATGCGATAGCGTGCTGCCATCGCCTCGAGGTGCATGGCGAGAGGCCGCTCGACGGCGTCAAACCCTCGATCTCGAACGAATTCTTCGGTCACCGGGCGATCGCCCGGCCAGCCGAATTGCCGGTCCCCCATCGTGCGCGACCAATCGGCGGGTCCCGAGATGAGGCCAGCCGAGTTGTGTGCGTAAAGGTGATAATACGTTACGTCGAAGCGCGCACGCCGCGAGATCGGGTCGTCGACGATGTCGACGCTTCCATAAGCATAGTGTCCGAACGTGCCGCCGTCGATTCGTACGGCCAGCGCTCGCTCGCCGATTTCCCAACCCTCGTCCGATTCCGGTTCCAAGGCTTCGTACGGCGTCATGCTTTGCACGACGAATTCACCGCTCGCATCGGGCGCACCGTACACGTACCATCCGCCTTCGCCCAACGGCGGAATGACGCGATCGTCGGCGGGCGGCAGCCGGACGAGCCCCTCAGCCCCCGTGAAATCGCGCGTATCGGAATCGTAGTGCGCGACCCGAAACGCGTCGCCGTCCGCCGCCGCGAGAAACCGAACGATGGCGTAGTAGCGCCCCGTGAGCTGGATTGGCGTGCGATCGATCGCGAGTACCGTCGCTGCGGCGCCATCACGAACGGCAACGTCACCCGAGAGTTTCACCGTCACGTCGTCGATCGGGTGCGAGGCCGCTAACGATTCCAGCGGGTCGACGAGCCGCCATCTGTCCACGCGCACGGGATGCACGAAACCGCCGTACGTACTCGTGTAGTGCGCCTGCGCGCTGAAACTGACGTCGCGGCGAACCGCGCGCAGCATCTCGAGCACTCCTGCTGCCGCTTCATTCCATACGAGTTCTACCGTCGTACCGGCCAGCTTTGCGTATGCGTCCGGCGCGTGCTGCACTTCGAACAGCGCGCCGCCGAAACGCGATTCCCGCGATGGTAAAAGCAGCCGCCCTACCCAATCTGCTACCGGATGAAATTCGCCGGGCGGCGTTCTTGCTAATGGATAGTACTCTGAGCGGTTCCACGGAACCGCGGCGAAACGATGGTAATCGCTAACCGTCGTCTTCAATCCCGGATCGACAACGTCGAATCTGCCCGTGAGAATGCTTTCGATATCGTCGAGCGTCTGCCGCAGATGCGTCCGTCCGTCGGGTAGACGCGCGTCGGGATCGAGCATGCCGCCGGGCACCTGATGGCTGACCGGTCCGAGCGAAACCTGCGTGAGGCGCCCGAGCCGGCGCGCGCGGTTCCAATTCGACCACACGGCAATCTTCCAGCGCGACGCGAACATGACGGGCCCGATTCGCTCGACGTTATCCTTGTCGCCGACGAGGTGGTACAAGTGCTCGAGCACCAGAATCGCGTCGTTCCCGCTAATGACCCCGCCGAGCGAGATCACGTCGATCGGCGCGTCGATTGCGCGTTTGACGTACTGCGCAGAGCCGCACGCCATCTGTCCGCCGCCGCTATAGCCCACGAACGTTACCGGCGTTCCGCTCTTGGGACGGTAACCGTTGGCTACGAGCGACTTCACGATGACCTGCGCGATGCCGAAGTTATACATCGGCCCATACCGGGGATCGGCCGAAACGGCGACGATCAGCGCGTTGCGGATGTTGACGAGCATTCCCAGCAACGAGTCGGCCAATCCGCCGCTGCCACCGAAGCGCAGCTTGTCGATGAACGTCCACATCGCGGAAAAGATCGGATCGTCTTCCAGCGGACGGTTCATGACCGAATAGACCACGACCCCGCGAATGAGCCTGACGCCCGCCGGCAGTTCCGGCGCGAGCGCATCGAGGAAGGTTTCGATATCGGGTGTATAGCGCGAACTGGACTGCGCGACGCCGTCGAGATACACGACGTAGCGCGTCGCGTCTTGCACGGCGTTCTCGTCGTCGCTTGCGGTCGAGTCGACCGTAGCGTCGATGGTATCTCCGTACCAACCCGCCCACCAGCCCAAGGTTTCGAGCGGCGCCAAAAAACCGGCAACGATCACGGCGAGAAAACCAAGCCACACCAGATCGATCGGAACCCGAAATGCCGGCGGAAGATGATTTTCGAACGAGAACACGGCGCCGCGCACCGGATCTAGCGTCAGCGCCACGAGGACGGCCAAGAGCGCGACGGCACCCAAACCGAAAGCCGCCTTCCACGCGCCGGGATGCGCCGGGGCGTTCGGCGCAACCGTCAGTGCCGCGGACTGCGCCTTAGCGTCCGAAGCACCGGCGATTGCCCGCCCGACGAGCACGTCTTCGTCAGAAACGAGCCGGACGCCGGCGACCGCATCGAGCATCTTCGACCCCAACTCGGCGATCGGTTTGCCGAAGGTCTGCTGCGCGACCAGCATCACGACCCAACCGAGGCCGACGAACGCCGCGGCATCGACGAAGCCCACCCGCGCGATCGTCGACATCGCGACGATGAGCGCGAGCAGATGCCAGACGCGAAGAAGCGCGAGGACGCCCGGACCCAAATACGGCAGCGC
>JAFAHZ010000001.1 GCA_019236975.1 Vulcanimicrobiota bacterium
CCATGACGCGCGCATAAAATTCGGCCACCGTCATCGGTTCGAGCGCGAAGACGCGGCGCGCGCCATCGCTGTCCTCGATGCGCAGCGCATGCTCGACGAAGTCGAAGTCGATTGCAACGCAACGCTCCGTACCGTACGGCATCGGACTGGTCGTCAGCCCGCGCGGCGTCACGTAGAGCGCGACGTTCCAGTAGTGGTTGACGAGCGGTTCCAGTTGCAGCCGCACCTTGCCGGCGATCTGCGTCCACATGTGCAGCGTCTGCAACGTGTCCTGCCACTCCGCGTACTTGAGGATCGGCCACGGGTCCAAGATATTACTTGGGGTCGACGCCGATGCGCTTGGTTTCTTTCTCGGTGAAGACTGCGTCGTCGATTGCGACGTTGATGCGATATCTGGTATAGCGTGCGTCGACGCGCGCGTGCGGGAACGGCGGCATCGCGATCAGCGCGTGCTCCTCTTTGAGCACCGCGAATCCGGCTTCATCGCCGTATACCTTGTCGTCCGTAATCTTTCCGCCGCTGTAATAGTAGTAGACGATTTCGTCGATCACCCAGCGGTGCGGGTCGACGAGAACGTCCTCGTGATCGAGTGAGCCGCGGACCCGTTCGACGAGCTGCAAGACCAAATCGTCGTGCCCGTTGTGCTTCTGCTCGCCGTCGAGCGAATAAAAGAAGCGTTTGTCCCACACCGCGGGGTCGCTGATGTCGCTGAACAGATGATCGAAGTTCTTGGCGTATGACGGCGACTTGGTGAAGACGACTTCGTGCCGGTCGGGCTGTTTGAAGTAGGTCATCCCCTCGAAGGTCGGATTGAGAAACGGGATTCCCGTGTGCAGCCGGATGTCGACGTGCGCCTCAAAGGTGTTGAGTGCGGCATTGCGCGTGCTCAGGTTCGTTACGACGTCTTGCGCGGTCGGCCGAATAACGGCAGGCGGCATTCCGCCGGGCGCAGGCTGACGCGCCGAAGCGGCGCTGCAAAAGACCGCTAGCAAATACAAAAAGAAGACGAGGCGAACGCTAGCCATGCTGCAGCATCCTAGGAGGCTTACCTTAAGAACTGCTGGGAGCGAGCGTTTCGAACCGAAATTTAATTACCAGCCGCCGCCGGAATCGCCGCCGCCTCCACCAAAGCCGCCGCCGGCGTCACCCCAGCCGCCGCCGTCGCCGCCGCCACCCCAGTCACCCGAGCTGGAATTGCCCAGATCGACCTGGCCCGGATCGGATTGAAAACCGGATTGGTCGGGCGCCATACCGCCCTGATCGCCGCCGATGCCGGCTTCCCCGCCGTAACCTCCGCCCCAACCGCGGTTGCCGAAAAGCTCGTTCCCAAGCCACGCTCCGCCGAGGCCGCCCAGAAGGCCGCTCCAAAAGCCGCCGCCTCCGCCAAAACCGGGGCCGTACCCACCGCCGTAGCCGTAGCCCGGGGGCGGATAGCCACCGGCCGGCGGATATCCGCCGCCCGTCGGAGGCATCACGCGCGGCGCAAAGAGCGCGCGGAAGATGGCACGCAGCACCAAAAACGCCACGACGATAATGAGGAAAAAGAAAATCCAACCCATACTGAAGCCTCCGCTGGAAACGGGCGCGCGTTGGCGCGCCGGCGCAGTCACGGCGCCGCGTGTCGCCGGCAGATGACCGCGATACATGTTGATTGTCAGCGAAACGCCGTTTTCCAAACCGGCGTCGTAGTTGCCGGCGTTAAAATTCGCGGCGATCGCCTCGCGGATCGACGACGTCGTGCCGGGCGGGAAGAACGATCGAGACGCGCGATCGACGTAAACACCGATCTTTTTGGGCGATTTCGAGATGAACAGCATGACGCCGTTCACTTGCTGTTGTGCGAAAACGCGTTCGGCGGCATTGTCTGCCGTCGCGCCGTCGAGCGACGGCGTTGTATAAACGAAGACCTCTTTACCCGTCTGCGCGGCAAAATCCGAAATTCGCGCATTGGTCGAGCTGACCACCGAGGGCGTGAAGAGATGCGCGTTGTCGACAACGTACTGATCGCGCGCAACGGCCGGCGCCAGCCCGATCGTAAAGGCGATCAGCGCGCTGGCCAGGGCCGCAAGAATTTTCATGAGCTCGAAGGTTCCTCCGGCTGCTGATACCCTGCTTGCCGCTGGGGAGTTTCGAGCCCTAGCG
>JAFAHZ010000232.1 GCA_019236975.1 Vulcanimicrobiota bacterium
AATCAGCATGACTGCGGCAGCGATGAACAGCGCGACGCCGATAGCGTGCCGCGTCCACAACGTGATCAGTTTGATGTCGACGTGCCCGCGCATCCAATAGAGCAGCGCGACGCCGAAGATGGCGGCGGGGACGCCGCCGAGCAGCAAGGTCCCGGTGATCTTCCAGTTTACCGTTCCCTGGCGATTGTGCAGGTAGGCACCGTACAGCTTGGTCGGAACGCTGTACAAGAGGTCGCTGCCGACGGCCACGAGCGGATTGACTTTGAGCACGAGGACGAGCAGCGGCGTCATGATCGACGCGCCGCCCACGCCCGTCAACCCAACGATCGTGCCGACGACCAGCCCAATGAGAATCAGCTCGATATTCATACCAGCAACGTCCAAGTTCGCTGGAGGTTAACAAAAGTCATCTTAACGCAGAAAGAGCCGCCCAGTGCGGGCGGCCCGTTCGTGCAAAGTTCCGTCCGTGCGGAGCTTTTCCTAGAAGTCGTACTCCAGTTGAGCGCGATTGTACTTGAAGAGCGGTAATCCGCCCAAATACGTGCTGCCTACGGTCGCACCCGCGGGACACGACGTCCCCGAATCGCCGCAGAACGTATTCGATAGCGAGCGCTGCATGTAGCGATAGCGCAACTGCAAGCCCTTGTACAAGCCCGTCTTCGGAACGGGGCTGAAGCGGTACGTACCGTCGAGATCCCACTCGTTGGTGTTCTCGGGAGCGACGGCGTTGCCGTAGTTGTACCACGCATCGGTTGCGACGAAGACGAAGCGCCGATTGTCGGAGGTAAACGTACCGGCCACTTTCCACGACGTTCCGGGAGCACGGCGATCGACCATACCCTGCGAAATACTCGACGTGAAAACCGGATCGGTCGCATAACTGTCGCTGTACGGGCTCGCCCAGCCGCCGTAGTAGATGCTGGTCGTGCCGTTCTTGTTCTGATAGCACTGGCCGGCGTCGATCGGCAAGAAGTACGGGAGCGTGTGCGAGATCGTACCGTTGGCGGTTTTCAACTGATAGTTGCTGTTGCTGCACGTCCAGTTGATCGAGGTAAGGTACGCCGTCGGCACGCTGTCCGTTTGCCACGGGATGTCGTCGAAGCTGCCCGTGACGAGAACGTTCTTCGTCGCGTTCACGCCGAGTTGTACGCCGATCAGCTGGCTGTTGATCTTTCCGATCACCGATTGGCCGCCGTTGACTTCCCAGCCGCCCTGCAGCGCAACGTACGGCTTGAGCTGCGTTGTGTTAAACGTGTAACGCGCGTCGCCGTAAAACATCGTCGCGATGTCGTGGAAGCCGTAGAAGTAGCCGTTGATGCTGTAGGGCGAGTCCTTCGGCGCGTAACCGGCGTGGCCGTAGGTGAAGCCGGACGTCGAAATACCGGTGCATGCGGAGCTTTTGCACGGAACGTAAATGTTCGAAGCGATTCCGCCGCCGCCGGCCGGGTACCCGGTGAGCATCGTGTTGTTGGTGAAGCTGTTGCTGGTCCGGCCTTGGAACGCCCAAATTTCCGCGACGTCGAGCCCGACGCCGTTGCCGAGGTCGTATCCAGTCTGAGCGCCTTGGTACGACTGCGGCTTCACGCGCGTGGCGTCGTACGCAGCGGCCCACGGCGAGTTGAACAGAAAGTCGCCTGCAGTGCCCTTCCAATGATCGTCTTTATAGGCGACGTACGTTTCCGGGAAGGTGTCGAGGCCGAAGCCCGGCAGCGTGTCGTCGGGATTGGTGTTCGGAGGCGTCTGCGTCACGCACGGCTGCCCGTGGGCGTGCGCCGATGCTACCGAGCAGGGCCCGTTGAACGGCTGCGCGAGGAACCAGCTTCCGCCGACGGACCAGCCGGCAAAGGGCAGCTGGTAATCGGCGTGCAGGTCGATGGCGTTGTTGAGACTGGCTTGGTTGACGCCGTTGCTGACGTACTTAGCACCCGGCGAGAAATTGAATTGCACGCCCGGATTGTTCGACGCGTTTTGGCGCGTGAAGTAATACGAGCGGAAGAAACCCCGCCACGAGAACGGGTTAGGCGTCGGTGTCGGCGCGGGTCCCGCCTGAGCGACGACCGTCTTCTTGGCTGCTGGTGTTGCCGATGTTTCCGCCAACGCAAGAGACGTGGTCGCCAGGACGATCGCCGCGGCCGCCAGACCGGCGCGCACGAGTGTCGAAGGCACGATGAAAACTCTCCTCTTAAAAAATGAAGACTGGTCCGGGGAGTGTCCCGGACCAGTCTACTGCTTGGCGATTAAGTCAGGCTTAACGAGCGCTTAAAGCGCTTGGCGGATTCCGCCGCTTAATTAAGACCTGGGCTGTCCAACCACCACGCCACTGGTGGTGAAGGTCAGGAGGACCTTCAACGTCTGCTTGCTCGCTCCGGTAATCGTCATGGAGCACTCGCCGGCGGGCGCCGTGCTCGTGGCCGTGACGGTGTACTTGCCCTTCTTGGCGGGCTTGCCGGATGCCGGGCTGACCTTGTAGCCCTTGCCGGTCTTGGCGTTGGGGCAGTTGTTCGTGAACCCTTTGACGCCCTTATAAGCGTACGTGAACTTCGTATTGCCGGTCTGCGTGATCGTGAACGACGCGGTGTAGCCCGGAGTCGCCGGGGTCGAACTGTAGAGATCGATCTCCGGGTTCTTGCCGACCTTGGGGCCCTTATATTTGATGGGCGCGGGTTTCGCGTCGGGGCTCAGAGGCGCGTGCCAGCTGGGCGCCATCCCGGCACCGCCGGGCACGGAGGGCGTCATCCGGCCCAAGCCGGAGCAACCCGCCAACACGAGGACGGAGGCGACCGATAAGGCTGCTGCTCCACCAACGAACTTCTTCACCACGTTATAAGCCCTCCGAAAAATAAGCTCCGACGGTGAGGTGCAATCATTCCCTCGCCTGGAATATAACTCCTTGGCGTCCACAAACCGTCCATCCCTGAGCAACCTAGCCGTACCGGCCGGTAATATAATCCTCCGTTCGCTTGTCTCGCGGCTTGGTGAAAATGGACGAGGTCGTACCGCTCTCGACCAGCTCTCCAAGCAAGAAGAAGGCCGTATAATCGCTCACGCGTGCCGCCTGCTGCATGGAATGCGTCACGATAACGACGGTGTAGTCTTTTTTCAGCGTTTCGATCAAGTCTTCGATCTTGCTCGTTGCGATCGGATCGAGCGCCGACGCGGGCTCGTCCATGAGAATGACTTCCGGATCGACCGCCAAGCACCGCGCGATGCACAAACGCTGCTGCTGGCCGCCGGATAGCTCGAGCGCCGAGTTGTTCAGGCGATCCTTGATTTCGTCCCACAGCGCGGCGCGCCGCAAACTGCGCTCGGCGATTTCCATCAACCGCCCGCGGTTACGCTCGCCGTGGATGCGCGCGCCGTAGACGACGTTTTCGAAGATCGACTTCGGAAACGGATTCGGACGCTGAAACACCATGCCGATACGATAGCGAATCGTCACCGGGTCGACGTCGGACGCGTAGATGTCGCTGTCGTCGAGCATTACCGATCCGGTAACGCGCGCTCCCGCGGTCAGATCGTGCATCCGGTTGAGCGTACGGATAAACGTCGACTTGCCGCACCCCGAAGGACCGATGAGCGCCGTCACGCGATTCTCCAAAACGCTCAGCGACGCGTTCTTTATGGCGTGGAAATTGCCGTAGTACACGTCGAGCGATTTGACGCGGACCTTGCCTTCCTGCGCGAGCTTCGACGGCGGGGAAACGGCTGCGGACATAGGGCGCCTTGTTTCGTCCATGGAGAGAAGGGTGCCTCGTTAACGTCTTCTTATGGAGGGATTATGCCTCGCGCTTGATGCGCATAATCGGCAAGCGAATGGTAAACGCGGTGCCCCGGCCCAGCATCGATTCGGCCGAGATCGCGCCGCCGTGCGCGTCCACGATTCCTTTGACGATCGCCAAGCCCAAGCCCGCGCCGCCGCTCTCACGCGTTCTCGACCGGTCGACGACGTAAAAGCGCTCGAAGATGTGCGGCAAATCGCGGTACGGAATGCCTTCGCCGGTGTCGCGCACGCGCACGAACGCGTCGCTGCCGTGCGCGTCGAGCTCGATCTTCACGCGTCCGCCCGCATTGGTGTGGCGCAGCGCGTTATCGATGAGATTGACGAACACTTGCGCGAGCCGGTCGGGATCGGCTTCGACGCGCACCGGACGCAACGTAATCAATTCGAGGCGCACGCCCTTGTTAGCGGCTTGCGGTTCGAAGGAAGTCAGAATCGGCGCGACCACTTCCTCCAAGTCGATCTCGCGCAGCGCGAGCTTGAGCTGGCCGGATTCGGCGCGCGCTTGTTCGAGCAGCTGGCCCACGAGTGCGGTGAGACGGTCGACTTGCGCGAGCGCCTGCGGCAGGAACAGCTCGCGCGCTTCCTCGTCCGGCGCTTCCACGACCGTTTCCAGCATGAGCTTGATCGACGAAAGCGGCGTTCGCAGCTCGTGCGAAACGTTCGAGAGAAATTCTTTTCGAGCGCGATCCAGGCGTACCAGTGCGGTTTGATCGTCGGCGAACAGCACGACGCGTTCGATGGCGCTGACGCGCTCGTCGGCGATGACCGGATACACCGAAATTCGAAAGACGCGCTGGCCCTGCGATCCGGTCAGCATGAGCGGCGCGACCGAACCCTCGCCCTCCATCGCTTCTCCGATGCGCCGCTCCAGTTCGACGTTTTGCAGCGCCTCGATCACGTGCGATCCCAGCGCCCTTCTGGCGTCGAAACCAAAGATGGCTCCCGCCGCAGGATTCACGAACTCGATATGGCGCGTACGGTCGACGACGACGACGCCGATCGGCAGCGCGTGCACCAGCCGCGTAAACGCCGTTTCGTCGGGGACGGCCGGCCGGGACGGCGGCGGTGCCGATTCAGGTTCGGGGGCGAGTTCGGTTTTGGGGCGTCCGAAAGCTCGCGCGATGAAGATGCCGCCGGCAACGCCCGCCAGCGCCGCGAGGACCGGCAGCGCCCAGGCGGCCGCGATCATCGAATCGCGGCTCTAGCCTTTGAACATGTAGCCACGGCTGCGAACGGTGAGAATGTGCCGCGGCGCCCGCGAATCTTCCTCGATCTTCTCCCGCAGCCAGCGAATGTGCACGCTCACGGTCTGCTGCTCGCCCTCGAAATCGTATCCCCAGACTTTATCGAGCAGCGTTTGCCGCGTCACGACGCGCCCGTGATTTTCCATGAGCACGCGCAGCAGCGCGAACTCCTTGGGCGCGAGCGAGACGTCCTTACCGCGCACCATGAGCTGCTGCCGCGACGGATCGAGCGTGATTTCGCCCAGCGTGATCGCTTCGTCGTGCCCCGAGGCGATTGGGGCCGGACGGCGCAGCCGTGCTTTGACCCGCGCTAAGAATTCGTGCAGCGCGAAGGGCTTGGTGACGTAATCGTCGGCGCCCAGCTCGAGGGCCAACACTTTGTCGATTTCCTGATCCTTTGCCGTGAGCATGATAATCGGAACCGAGCTGAACTTGCGAATCTCTTTGCATGCCTCGATACCGTCGAGCACCGGCAGCATGATGTCGAGCACGACCAAATCGGGCTGCTCGCGCTGCGCCATCGCGATCGCGCTGCGGCCGTCGCTCGCCGTGACGACGGCGTATCCGCTGCGCTCCAAGTTGAAGCGCAGAGTCTGCAAGATTGCCGACTCGTCGTCGACGACCAGGATTTTCTTATTGAAATCCGGACTTTTGACGAACGCGCCCCGCGTCGATTTCATCTCCAACGATCCGTTCATACGATTTGGCTATGGCGCTGTAATCGAGCGCACCGTCCCCCTGTGCGGAGCGATAAGTGTAAAGTTGGTAGGCCAGCGACGTCGCCGGCATCGGGTAGCTCGTCGCCCGCGCTGCGTCCAGCGCGGCGGCGATATCTTTGCGCAGCAAGTCGAGCGCAAATCCGCCTTCGAGCGTACCGGCTAGCCACGTCTTCGGCAGCCACCGCTCTAAGACATAGTTGGATGCGGTCGCCGTAGCGAGAACTTTGCATACCGTATCCAAATCGGCGCCCGCTCGCTGAGCAAAAACGAGCGCTTCGACGTTTCCGAGCATCGTGTTCGCGATGATGATCTGGTTGACCAGCTTGACCGTCTCCCCCATGCCCACCGGCCCGAGGTGATGCGGCGTGCCCAGCGCGCGCAATACGGGCTCGACGCGAGAAAAGTCGGCGGCCGACGCCCCGACCATGATCGTCAAGCTTCCGTCCGACGCACGCGCCGGGCCGCCGCTGACGGGCGCATCGACGAAGTGCAGCTCGTGCTCGTCGAGTCTCCGCTCGAACGCCCGCGACGCGACGGGCGAAATCGTCGACATGTCGACGATGACGGTACCGGCCTTCGCACCCGCCACGAATCCCCGCGACGCGAACAAGACGTCCTCGACCTGCGGTGCGTCCGGCACGCAGACGATCGCGACGTCCGACGCTGCCGCCGCCTCCGCGGGATCGGCGACGGCGTTGACGCCCTCGGCGGCAAGACGCTCGAGCGGTTCCTTGCGACGATGCGCGCAGGCCGTCACGGAAAAACCCGCGCGCCGGATCGAGCGAGCCATTGGCTCGCCCATTGCGCCCAAGCCGACGAAGCCGACCCGAAGCCGTGCGCTCGGCGTATCCACCAGGGCGGCCATTGGCGAGCCGCGGCACGGAACCTTTGCGTAGGGGGGCGTCTCGCATCGGCCGAAGGCCGCTGCATGACAACCGCAACGACCGTCCCCGTTCTTCGCCCGTCGTTCGACGATATGAACCTTTCGACCGGGAAACGCACGCGTCTCCACCGCTTGATGTACGAGCACGGACCCGCCAACGGCACCTTGATGATGCTGCCGATCGATCAGGGTCTCGAGCATGGCCCGGTGGACTTTTTCGACAATCCGGATTCGCTCGACACCGATTGGATCTACCGGCTCGCGGTCGAAGGAAACTTCTCGGGCATCGCGCTGCACGTCGGCTTAGCCGAGAAGTACCAAAGGAAGTACGCCGGACGCGTGCCGCTGCTGCTCAAGATCAACGGCAAAACGAACGTTCCGTCCGACGACGAGGCGTTCAGTCCGTTGACTTCCTCCGTTGAAGACGCCATTCGTCTGGGGGCGGACGCGGTCGGCTATACGCTGTACGTCGGCAGCCCGGCGCAAGAGGTCGACATCGCACAGTGCAACGATGTGCGCCAACAATGCGATCGCTTCGGGATGCCGCTGGTGATTTGGGCGTATCCGCGCGGCGCGGCGGTCAAGGCGAAGGGCGGAATCGATTCGCTGTACGCGGTCGACTACGCCGCACGCGTCGCGTGCGAAATCGGCGCGGACGTCGTGAAGCTGAACGAGCCGGTTTGGAAGGCCGACGACGCCGCGAAGCTACCGAAACCCTACAATACGCTCGAGTTCAGCGACGTCGAAGGTTTACGCAAGGTCGTGAAGTCGGCGGGCCGCACGCTGGTGTTGGTTTCCGGGGGCAGCAAGATGGGCGACGACGCCACCATTCATAAGGCGCGCATCGCCATGGAAGCGGGCTGCGTCGGGCTGATCTTCGGCCGCAACATGTGGCAGCGCAAGTGGGACGATGCCGTCTCGATGGCCGGACGCATGCACGAACTGATGAAAGGCTACGGACAATAACCGCGAGCATCGAAGATCGGGTCAATGCCGCGCTCGACAAGGTGCGGCCCGGCATTCTCGCCGACGGCGGCGAAGTGTGGCTTATTAAGGTGGAAGACGGCGTCGCGTTCGTGCAGATGCTCGGGGCTTGCGGCGGCTGCCCCGCGTCGAACTATACGCTCAAAGGCGCGATCGAAACGATCGTTCGCGCGGACGTCCCCGAAATACGCGAAGTCGTCGAAATCTAATTCCCGAGATGTAGCTCGGCAATTAGGGTTTTGAAGCGCAAGCCGGGCAGAACCAGCTCACGGCGCCGGCATGCTCTTGCGGCACCATATGATCCCGGGCACCACGCCGTCCGCAGCCGGCACAAGCGTACGTTTGACCGATCGGGACGCCGGTTTCGGTCACTTCCCGGCGCTTGGCGACGTAAAAGATCGCGTAGATGACGATGCCGATGACCAGCGGTGCGTAACCGAAAAACTGGTCGAAAGCGTTGCCCGAGATCTGCGGCCCCATGCAGTTTCTTTCCCGGCCTGCCTGGAGTGCCCCTCGCACGGGTCGAAAGAGGGTACGATGCGCGACGCCGATCTGCGCGAGGTACTGCTGGGAACGCTGCGGCGAACGGGTGCCGTGCGAAGCGCGCGCGTAGCCGCCGCGATCCGAACCGTTCCGCGCCATCGCTTTCTTCCCGGACTCTCGTTGCCCGAAGCCTACGCCGATCGCGCGGTCGCTATCAAAATGGAGGACGACGAGATCCTGTCGTCCATTTCGCAGCCCGGGATGATCGCGCAGATGCTCGAGCTGCTCGATCCGGCGCCGGGCGATCGCGTGCTCGAAATCGGCACCGGCAGCGGCTACAACGCCGCGCTGCTTGCCGAGATGGTCGGCCCCGGCGGGACCGTTACCTCCATCGAACTCGATGCCGAGCTCGCCGAAAGCGCGAAAGCGGCGTTACGCGAGGTCGGCTACCGCAACGTACGCGTCGTCGCGGGTGACGGCTCGGCGTATCCACTGGGCGCGACGCAGTTCGACCGCGTCATCGTCACCGCACGGTGCGAAGACCTTGCGGGTGCGTGGTGGGACGCGCTCCGTGAAGGCGCGCGCATCGTCGCTCCGCTGAGACTGCAGGGCGCCGGGGAGTACGCGGTGGGATTCGAACGGCGGGGCGATCGTCTGGTCAGCATCGGAGCGCATCCCTGCGCGTTCATCGCCATCCGTGGTGAGGCCGGCGCCGCAACCGCCGGCGACGTCTTCTACCGCGATCCTTCCGCGCGCAACGTCGCGACGTGCGTCCGTCGCGTAACCGGCGTCGTCGCGGTACGCCGCGAGCATGCGGTGCCGGAATTACTCGACCGGGCGGACGTCGTGATCGCTCGCCCTACGACCGTCTTCGCGGTAACGTTTGAGTAGCGCTTACTTCTTGAAGTACTCGGCGTTGATCTCGACGTACTTGTTATACTGCTCGGGCAAATCGGAATCGGCGTAAATCGCCTCTACCGGACACGCCGAAACGCACGCGCCGCAGTCGATGCACACTTCCGGATCGATATAGAGCATCTCGTCTTCATCTTTGCCGTGGATGCAGTCGACCGGACAAACGTCCACGCACGATTTGTCTTTGGTGCCAACGCACGGTTCGGTGATGACGTATGCCATGAGCGCACTCTACAACGGCCCGCGGAGCGGCGCCTGCCGCTCCGCAAGCCGTCGGGCGTCAGTACGTTGCGGGGCGTCCGCGCACCGCGCGGATGATCCAGAGCAATACGACCGCTCCTATTAAGGCGCAAAGCATGCTGGGAAGATTGAATCCCGTTACGCCGGTGTGGCCAAAGAGCGAGTACAGCCAGCCGCCGACGAACGCACCCAAAACACCGACGATGATGTCGCCGATGATGCCGCCCGGCCCCTCACCGGGAACGACCCACCGCGCGACGAGTCCCACAATCAGTCCGAAAAGTATCCAAGCGAGAATGCCCATGAAAAACCTCCTACTCTCCCTCTCCTTACCCGCTTGCGGGCAGGACCTCCCAGGGTGCCCGGCCGTTCCCGTCGACCTTAGTCGCATGAAGACACTCGCGTGGGCCGCCGCCGCGGCCGCCTTGCTGATTGCCATTCCCTGTCCGGCGCGCGCCGCGTCCACCACCGAGCTCTCCGTTTCCGGCATCGGCAGCGTCACGCTCGCGCCCGATCTCGCAACCGTCGACGCTGCCGTCGAAACCTACGCGCCCTCGGTCACCGAGGCGATCGGACAAAACAATCGACGGTACGAACGCATCGTCGCAGCGTTGTCGAAGCTCGGGATTGCGCGCGCGGATATCGCCCTTTCGAACTACTCCATCAACTACAATCCCAAACCGCAAGTTCTGCCGCAGCCGCCGACCGGCGAGCGTTACGGTTACACCGTCTCGCGGCAGTTTACCGTGAAAGTAAGGAAAATTGGCGACGCCGGCACCGTCGTCGATACGTGCACCAGTGCCGGCGCAACGGGAATCAATAACGTTGCGTTCGGCGTCGCCGATCAGAATGCAGCGCGCGAACGAGCTACGGCGCTGGCGGTAGCCGACGCACGCGCGCGTGCCGAAACGTTGGCGCGCGCCGCGAACCTGCACGTCGTCGGCATCAAGAGTTTCGATCTCGCGGGAGGACCGTCCGGGCCCGTGCCGATGGTGCGGATGGCGGCCGCCAACCCGATGCCGGCAACGCAGTTCGATCAATCCAACGTCAACGTCACGGTCTCCGTCGATGCCGTCTTCCTCGCCGAGCCGTAGGCAGCGAAACTCGGGGAGCGCCGGCATGGTAGAACAAACACGATGAAAGGGAAGACGTGCCAGAGCTGCGGGCAGCGGCCCGCCGCGATATTCGACGGAACGCACGAACTGTGCGCCTCCTGCGCGCAGCGCCGCGCTCTAACGGGTGCGCTGCCGTTTTTCGGGGTCGCCCTCGCGGCGGCAGGGCTGATCGCCGGAAGCGCGTTCCTTGCGGATCGCCTGCAGCGGGAGTCGGGCGGAAGTTCGCCGCTCGACGAGCTCGGCAAGCGTTTTCGCGGAGGGACGCCGACGCTAGCCAGCTTTTCGCGCGACCTGACGCAGCTCGCCCGCGACGGCAAACTCGATCCGGTCATCGGCCGCGACGAAGAAATCGAACGCGTGGTTTCGATTTTAGCGCGGCGCAGCAAGAACAATCCCGTGCTCGTCGGCGAGCCCGGCGTCGGGAAAACTGCCGTCGTCGAGGGACTCGCGCAGCGCATCGTCACCGGCAACGTCCCGGAGGCGCTGCGCGGCAAACGCGTGCTGGCGCTGTCGCTCGGTCCACTGGTCGCGGGAACGAAGTATCGCGGCGAGTTCGAAGGGCGCGTCAAGCGCATCGTCGACGAAGTCAAACGATCTGCGCGCGACGTCGTGCTGTTCATCGACGAACTGCACACGCTAGTAGGCGCCGGTGCGGCCGAAGGCGCGCTCGACCTCGGTTCGATGATCAAGCCGGAACTCGCGCGCGGCGATTTGCAATGCATCGGCGCGACGACCTTTGACGAGTACCGCAAGTACGTCGAATCGGATGCCGCGCTGGAGCGCCGGTTCCAACCGGTGATGGTGGACGAGCCGAGCGTCGAACAGACGACGGAGATTTTGCGCGGCCTACGCGACGGTTACGCGCGGCACCATCGCGTGACGATCACCGACGACGCCATCGAAGCGGCGGCGGCGCTCTCGGCGCGCTACATCGCCGACCGCTTTTTGCCGGATAAGGCCATCGACCTTATGGACGAAGCCGCGGCTTCCGTTGCACTCCAGAATAAAGGCGCGGTCGACTTTCCAAACGTGACGCCCGAGCACGTCGCATCGGTCGTTACGCGCTGGACCGGTATTCCTCAGACCGCGCTCTCCGAATCGCAAGCCAACGCGCTGCTCGATCTCGAGAACGTGCTGTCGCGACGCGTCATCGGTCAGGATCGCGCGATTGCGTCCGTCAGCGACGCTATCCGGCGCGCGCGCGCCGGTCTGCACGATCCGCGCAAGCCGCTCGGCAGCTTTCTCTTTAAAGGTCCGAGCGGCGTCGGGAAAACCGAACTCGCGAAGGCCCTCGCCGAGGCCCTTTTCGGCAGCGAGGCCGCGCTCGTGCGCATCGATCTTTCCGAGTTTACCGAGCAGCATTCGGCCTCACGGCTCATCGGCGCACCGCCGGGTTACGCCGGCCACGACGAGCCGGGGCAGCTGACCGAACCGGTGCGCCGCCGCCCGTACTGCGTCGTGCTCTTCGACGAACTCGAGAAAGCGCACCCCGACGTCGCTTCCCTTCTCCTGCAGATTCTCGACGACGGCCGCGTTACCGACGCCAAAGGGCGCACGATCGACTTCCGGCACACGCTCATCATCCTTACGACGAATCTCGAAGACGACGAGCTTCCGTTCTCGCTGCGTCCCGAGCTCCTCAACCGCATCGACGACGTCGTCTCGTTTGCGAGGCTGGATCTACCGGAGATCGAAGCGATCGTCACCATTCACGTCGACGCACTGGCGCAGCGTCTGGGCGCTCGCAATGTGACGCTCCGCCTCTCCGACGAAGCGAAGCGCTACCTGGCGAAAATCTCGATCGGAGCCGGGAGCGGTGCGCGGTACGTGCAGCGCACGGTTTCGCACTACGTGTCGACGCCGCTCTCGACGTCGATTCTGCGCGGCGAGCTGCGCGACGGCGGCCTGGCCGACGTAACGCTGGAGGACAACGAGCTCAAGGTGCACGCGGCGTAGCGAGCGCGTCGGCCCAGGCGCGCTGCACCGCGGCATACAACTCCGGATTGTCCGTGAGCGAGTACTGCGGGTTTTCGCGCGGTGCCGCGCGGTAGGTGTAGATCGTGATTGCGGGCGTCACGTGCGCGAGCGCGACGATCGTATCGTAGAGCTCGCTCGCCTTCGACCGCCCGATTTCCGTGACGTAGACGTCGCGGCCTCGGCCGTCGTAGCGAAGGTCGTCGATCGCGAGTTTCAACGAACCGGCGGGCGTACCGTACGGATGGAAACCGTAACCGGCAAGCGGCGGGGGCGACGGCATCGATCCCAGCAGATCCGCGAGTGCTGCCGTCCACGGACGGTCGAATCCCGAGATGCCGGTCGTAATGACGGGCACTCCGAAGGAAGCGACGATTGGTGCAACCCGAGCGTAGTAATGGGCGTATTGCGTCACGTCTTGGAAGCCGTTCGCCGGCAAGTCCGCCTCGTTGGCGATCTCCGCCCAACGAATGCATCCCGGTTCCCGCCGCTGGTAACGCGTAAAGAACGCCTCGACGTTCGTCAGCAGGTCGTCCTCTCCGCGCGCGTCGTTGCGCGGTCCCGGAACGATCACCATCATGCGCAATCCGAACTTGCAGATCTCGTGCATGGTGCGATCTTCTTGACGCCACGCGCGGTGGTGCCGCTGTTCGCGATAGATCCAGTCCGGAATCCAGCCCGTGCGCACGTACTCTGCGTGCAGATTGTCGCGAATATCCAGCATCGCTTCATCGGTCATGTAATCGGGCAGCAGGCCCAGCGTCGGAACCTCGATGCCGAGCGCTGCCGCGCGAGTGCCGCCGGCGACACGGCCGGCACAGAGCACGGCAAGGACCAAGGCGGCAGCGGCCGCCCGGCGTGCCGGAGCTTTCACGGCCGCTTAAATACTCGTTGCGGGCGAGAGCGCGAGCGCTTGCGGGTTGACGACGCCGTTGGCGATCGTCGTCCACGAGACGCCGGCATACGGCGGCGGATAGACGGTGACCGAATTGTTGCCGTAGTTGGCGACGAAGAGGTTGCCGATCGCGTCGATGGCCAGTGCGATCGGTTGGCTTTGGCCGCCTTTGATCGTCGTCGGCGGGGTCGTGAAGGGCGACGAATATTCGGTTACCGAGTTCGCGCCTTGATTGGGCACGAAGAGATTCGCGCCGCCGCCGACGCCGATCGCGCCCTGCTCCGCAATGCCGTTGGTGATCCACGCCACGGGGATGCTCGACGACGTAAACGGCGGCGTGTATTCGAGCACCGAGTTCGGCGTGCTGTTGAGATTCGAGACGAAGACGTTGCCGTGTGCATCGAGGGCGACCGAATTCGGAGCGTTGAGACCGTTGCCAATCGTCGTCGGCGAACCCGAGTACGGCGGTGCGTAGATCGTCACGCTGTTCGCGGCAGTATTCGCGACGTACAAATTGGCGCTGCTATCGAATCCCAAGCTGACTGGATCGTCGATCCCCGTCGAAATCGTCGCGGAAGGGCCGCCGGTATACGGTGCGACGTATTCGGTCACGGTGTTGCTCCCGTTGCCGTTGGCGACGAAGAGGTCGCCCCGCGGATCCAGGGCGAGCGCCTGCGGATGGTTCACGCCGACGGCAATCGTCGTCGGAACGCCGGTGTACGGAGGAGCGTACTCGATGACGCTGTTGGGCTCGCTCGCGATGAAGAGATCGCCGTTGGCATCGAAGACGAGCGCCTGCGGGTTCATGAGTCCGCTGGAAAGCGTCGCGACCGGCACGTTTTGCGTTCCGACGTACAGCGTGATCGTATTGGCGCTCGAATTCGCCACCGCCAGCAGTTGTTTGGAATCGACCGTCACGGTGTCGCTGCAGACCGCACCGATCTGCATGCACGGATTCGGCCCTGGCCCGGACGGATTCGCCCCGACGCGCAGGGTCGCGTTGCCGATGGCATTCGCTGCACCGACGTACGATACCGTAAAGAGATTCGGCTGCGACGGATTGGCCGGAGCCGCCGTAACGGGCAGTGCGCCGCCTCCGGACGTTACCGTGTAGTTGAACGGCGTCGTCGGGACGACGACGTTTTGCTGCGCGTCGAGCATCTCGAGGGCCAGTTGATGTTTACCGGAGCCGTAGAGATCGAGCGTGCCGTTCGTATTCTGCGCGCTCATGGCCGAAGCAGGGATGAGTACCAGATCGGCCGGCACCGTTCCGACGGCAAGGTTCACCACGTTGCTCGCGTTGGGCAGGACGGTAAAGGCGACCGTTTGCGCCGATCCGATCGCGCTCAGCGGCGAGGCGTTTGCCGCTGCGTACAGCGTCACCGCCGCCGTGTAGGTCCCCGGCACGACGTTGAGCGGTGCCTGGCAGATCGAGCCCGAGTTTGCGGGCATACACGACATCGACCCCGGCGCCATCGCGATGGTGACGTTCGCCGGCGTAGGACCGCTCACGTTGAACGAGAGCGCCTGCACGGGTTGCGCTGCACTGCCCGGCGCCGACGATCCGATCGTCGGCAACGGCGTCGGCGTCATCATCGCAAAAGCGCCCGGCGGCGGGGTCGCGCCGCGCCCAGGCGTAGCCGGTCCGCCAATCGCCCACGGAACGTGCACGCGCAGCATCGTCGCTCCGCTGGGAACGTTGCCGCCGGGGCCCGAGAATGCGCCGTTTCCGCCCGGGACCATGGAGCCCAAATTCTGGCCCGCGCCCGCGCAGCCGGTTAAGCCAAGCACGCCGGCGACGATGACGGAGATCCAGCCGCGCTCGCGCATCACCACATTACTCATCGTCGGTCGCTCAGCGCAGTAACTTCAGAACGTCCGCGCGCATGTCGGAAGCCGAAATTTCGCCCACTTCGATAGTCCGCACGACGCCGCTGCGATCGATGAACACGTGGACCGGTAATCCATTGATATTGTACTGGTTGCGCAGCGTGCCGTCGTCGACGATGGCAGTATACGACAGGTGATGCCGGCTGCGAAACTCTTCGGCCTTGCGTGCGTTTTCGAGCACGTCCACCCCGACGACGACGAAGCCGCGCGAGGCGTACTGACGCTGCAAGCTTTCGAGCGTCGGCGCTTCCTCATTGCACGGCGGACACCACGTCGCAAAGAAGTTCAAATAGACGGCTTTTCCGCGCAGCGCGGCCATCGACACCGTACCGTCCGGAACGGCCGGCTCGGTCCAGCTCGGAGCGAGCTGCCCGACTCGTGCAACGGTTGAGGCGGCAGACGACTGCGACGAGGATGCCGGCGCGTGCGAAGCGCACGCGGTCACTGCGACCGCGCCCACTATCGTCAACACCGTATTTCGCTTCATTGCCGTCCTCTAGCCGTAGCTTGGATAGGCTACTGCCTCCACGTCGCGCCGCATCTGCGCCACTAGCTCGTCAACGTTGGTAAACCGCGCTTGATCGCGCACGAACCGCAAATCCCGCAGCGCGATCTCCCGCCCGTAGATCGTGTGATGAAAGTCCCGCAGCCACACTTCGACGGTTCGCTGCTTTCCTTCAAACTGCGGGTTCGTTCCTATCGAAACTAGAGCGGCATAGTCCCGGCCGTCGTGACGCGCCGTGGCCGCATAGACGCCGTCCTTGGGCAGCAGCTTCTGCGGCAAGCGGAGGTTGGCCGTCGGGAAGCCGAGCGCGTGGCCCCGACCTTCGCCGACCTCGACCGCGCCCCGCAGCTCGTAGCCGGTGCCCCCCAGCAGCCGGTCGGCGGCCGCCACTTCCCCCCGCGCCACGAGGTCCCGGATCCGGGTGCTGGAGATACGGCCCTCTTCGTCGCTCACGTTGCCGACCGGAACGAACGCAATCGACCGGCGCGTAAAGTAGTCTGCCATCAGTGCCGTATCGCCGGCGCGCTTGTGGCCGAAGCGAAAGGTCGATCCGACGGCAACCCCGCGCACGCCCATTCGATCGACTAACAAATCCAGGAAGGCTTCCGGCGCTAGCCGCGCGATGCCGTCGTCGAAGCGCAGCCAAAAGCACTCTTCGAAACCGGCTGCGGCGAAGAGCGCGATGCGCTCCTCGGGAGTACATAACAGCGGCGGCTCGCTGCCCGGCCGCAAGAACGATGCGGGATGGTTGGCGAACGTCAGGACGCCGCTGCGCCAACCGGGCTTGCGCATGCGCATCGTCGCCCGCGCGATCTCGCGATGCCCGCGGTGAAACCCGTCAAAAAAACCAATCGCCAAAACCAGCGGACGGGCGGAATCGCGTTCCGGTTGGTGATGCAGCCGCATCACACGAATACCTTGCGCGGTGCGAGTAATGCGCCGAGCGCTTCGCCGACGCCGACCAGCGTTCGCGATTCGTCGCGGACGAAGACGTGCCGCGCGGCGGCGCCCTCGGGCAGCGGCACGACGCGGCCGGCGCGAAAATCCGCCGACTCGCGCAAATCCAGCACGATCGTGGGGAAGGGAATGATGTGCTCGGGCGCGATCACGCTGCGCTCGGGTGCCGCCGCAATCTCCTCGATCGTGCTCGATTCGTAGAGCACGAACGGCCCCGACGCCTCGCGTACGAGCGCACCCATGTGTGCCGGCACGCCGATGGCTTCGCCGATATCGTGGCAAAGCGTGCGTACGTAGGTTCCTTCGCCGCACGCGACGCGCAGGCGCGCGGCAGCGGGCGACTCGACGCCGAGCAGCGTCACCGCGTACACGGTAACCTGACGCGGACGCCGCTCGACGGTTTTCCCCTCGCGCGCCAACTCGTACAGACGTTTTCCGTCGTGATGCAGCGCCGAGAACATCGGCGGTACTTGCGCGATCTTTCCGACGAACCGCGGCAGCGCCGCTTCGAGCTTCCGCTGCCAATCTGCGGGAACGGGAGATTCCGCCACGGTTTCGCCGTGCGCGTCCTGCGTCGTCGTCGAACGGCCGAGCACGAGGGTGCAGGCGTATACTTTGCGCTGGTCGGCCAGCATCGGAATCAATCGCGTCGCTTTGCCGACGGCAACGGGCAGCACGCCCGCAGCCTGCGGGTCGAGCGTCCCCAGATGACCGACGCCGATTTTGCGGTCGCGCGCGTACAAGCCGTAGATGCGGCGAAGCCGCGCGACGACGTGGGCGGAGGTCGGACCGGCCGACTTGCACACGTTGACGAAACCGAGCATCGGCACGCGGTTACACCGGCGGGCGAAGCTCGCGGCGCAGCGTTCCCACAACCCCGACGACCGCGCCGAGCGCCAGCAGCGCCGCCGCCGCCAAGCCGACGACGACGTTGCTCCATAGGCCCCATAACACGAAGAAGCAGCCGCCGGCCGCCATCAACAGATAGCCGGTGCGCAAGAAGCGCGCGGACGGAAAACGCGTGGTCAAAAACCACGCGCCCGCAGCACCGAATACCATCAGAAAAAGACCGGCAAGGACGGTCGTATTCACAACCCCTCGGCGACCAGCGCCGCGTCGACTTCGACGAACGCACGGTCGAGCGGTCCCACGAACGTCAAGCCCGACGCCCGGAAATGACCGCCGCCGCCAAGCCGCTTCGCGGCCGCCTGCACGTTGACGCGGCCGTTCGAGCGCAAGCTGACGCGGATCTCGCCTTCAATCGCTTTAAAGAGCGCCGCCACTTCCACGCCATCTTGACCGCGCAGCACGTTGACCGTGTCTTCGGTATCTTCGCCGTCGGCGCCGGTCTGCGCGAGCATCGCGTCGTTGACGTACGAATAACAGTAACGGTTATCGTGCCCAAACTTCATCGCGTCGATGATCCGGCCTAGCAGCTTCGTAGCCGCCACGCGCTTTTTGAGAAAGATCTCTTCGGTGATCTCCTCTTTGTTTGCGCCGGCACGCATCAGCTCGGCGGCCAGCTCCAGCGCTTCGGGCGACGCGTTCGAATGCATGAAGCCGCCCGTATCCGTCATGATCGTCGTGAGAATGCACGTTGCGATATCCCGATCCATCGGGACCTTCAACTCGCGCAGCAGGTGCATCACCGCCGTTCCGGTCGAGCACTCCTTCTCGAGCACGTAGTTGAGCTTGCCGAAGAGCGAGTTGCCGAGATGGTGGTCGATATCGAGCATGTTCTCGCGCGTCATCGGCGGCAAAAACTCGCCGGCCCGGCGCCAATCGCTCATGTCGCAGAAGACGTACAGTGCGTTCGGCGGCAGATCGGGCGGGATCGCGCGCGAAACGAACTCGCTGTCCGGCAGAAAGCGCAAGTTCCGCGGTACGGGATCCTGCTGAAAGTAGTGGACGCGTTTGCCCAGCTTCTTGAGCGCGAGACCGAGCGCCAAGCCTGCGCCGAGCGTATCGCCGTCGGGCTTGACGTGACTCACCATCACGAATGCCGGGCGGGCGCGCAACTCTTCGACGACTTGCGCGGTGGTCGAGATTCCCGGCGAACTTTCGATCATCCGCGCGCCTCGGCATCTTCGCGCAGCGCTTTCGCCAGCGCGATTGCCCGTTCGGCCGACCGGTCTTCGACGAAGCTGAGTTCCGGCGTGTATCGCAAGTCGATCTTTCTTCCCAATTCGCCGCGCAAGAAACGGCCGGCGTGATTGAGCGCGTCGAGCGACTGGCGCGCTTGATGACGGTCGCCGATGACCGATACGAAGACTTTGCAGTGCCGTAAATCGTCGGTGACTTCGACTCGGGTGACCGTCACGAACGCTAAGCGCGGGTCCGCCAGCTCCTGCGAAATCAGCGTTCCGAGAATTCGCTGAATTTCGTGATCGATTTTCGCCAGCCGCTGCTGTTTCATGCTCTCACCAACTCAGGGGCAACGTGTTCCATTGCGTAGGCTTCGATGACGTCGCCTTCCTTGAGGTCTTGGAATCGCGCGACCTGGATGCCGCATTCGAAGCCCTCGGCGACTTCGCGGACGTCGTCTTTGAAACGCCGCAGCGATTCGATCTCGCCGTCGAAAGCGACGGTACCGTCGCGAATGACGCGCGCCTTGGCGTTGCGCGTGATCTTGCCGCTGGTAACGTAGCAGCCGACGATCGTTCCGACTTTGCTGACCTTGAACACTTGGCGCACCTCGGCTCGACCGAGCGTGACTTCGCGCTCGACGGGCGCGAGCATGCCTCGCATCGCTTTCTTGAGATCTTCTTCGATCTCGTAGATCACTTGATAGAAGCGCAGGTCGACGCCCTCGTTCTCGCCGAGACGGCGCGCCGTTTCGTCGGGACGAATGTTGAAACCGATCAGCACGGCGTTCGAGGCGCTCGCAAGGTTGACGTCGTTGGGCGTGATGGCGCCGACGCCGCCGTGGATAACGCGAATGTCGACGTCGTCGTTGGAGAGCGATTCCATGCGCCCGCGGAGCGCTTCGAGCGATCCTTGACCGTCGGCCTTGATGATGAGGTTGAGCGTCTTGCGGCCTTCAACCGGCATCGACATGAACGTCTCGAGCGAGACGCGCTGCGAACCGGTCGCCGAAATGCGCACGTCGCGGCGGCGCGTGGCGCGTTTCTCTGCGGTCTCTCGACCGACGCGTTCGTCGCTGACGACGGTCATCGTATCGCCGGCGGCGGGAACGTCGGAGAGTCCCATGATCTCGACCGGAATCGAGGGACCGGCCTTCTTGACTTGTTTGCCCAGGTCGTCGATCAAAGCGCGCACCTTACCGAAGGTTCCGCCGACGACGACGATGTCGCCGACGCGCAGCGTTCCGTTTTGAACGAGCACTGTCGCTACGGCCCCGCGTCCGCGGTGCAGTGCCGACTCGATCACGACGCCGGTCGCACGGCGATTCTTGTTCGCACGCAGTTCGCGAATGTCGGCTTCGAGCAGTACCGTGTCGAGCAAATGGTCGATGCCGTCGCCCGTCTTTGCCGATACCGGCACCATTTCGATGTTGCCGCCCCAATCGACGGGCTGGAGACCCTGCTCGACGAGCTGCTGCTTGACGCGGTCGGGCTGCGCATCCGCCTTATCCATCTTATTGATGGCAACAACGATCGGAACGTTGGCCGCCTTCACGTGGGCGATCGCTTCCTTCGTTTGCGGCATGACGCCGTCGTCGGCCGCGACGACGAGAATCGCGACGTCGGTCACCTTCGCACCGCGCGCGCGCATCGCCGTAAACGCTTCGTGGCCGGGCGTATCGACGAACGTGATCTTGCGATCGTTACGCTCGACGGTGTACGCGCCGATCTTCTGCGTAATTCCGCCGGCTTCGCCCGCGGCCACGTTGGCCCGGCGAATTTTGTCCAGCAGCGACGTCTTACCGTGGTCGACGTGACCCAGAACCGTGACGACCGGCGGACGCGCCGTCATCATCTCGGGCTTGTCCTCTTCTTGCTCGACGGTAACCTCTTCGCCGGCTTCCTTGACGACCGCGTTGAACCCGAACTTCTTCGCGACCGAGATCGCGACGTCGCTCGAAATATTTTGGTTGATCGTCGCCATCGTTCCCATCTTGATGAGTTCGGTGATGACGTCTTTCACCGGAACGATCATCGACGTTGCCAACTCCTGGACGGTGAGCAAGTCGGGAATTTCGATCGTTTCCAGCGTGCGCGGAGCGGGAGCAGGCGCGGCGTGCTCGCCCTTCTTCTTGCGCTGGCGCTCTTTCTCGAGCAGCAGTTCCTTTTCTCGGTCTTTTTTCGCGGCCGCTTTGTCCTCGTGGCTGCGAGCGCGATCTCCGGGACGCCCGCCCGCCGAGGGCGCGGGTCCGTCGGTGCCGGCCACGCCGGGGCGCGGCGCTGCCGGATGCACGCCGGGGCCGATCGGACGGAACGGACCGTTGCCCGAATGACGCGGACGCCCCGGCGCAACCGCCGGAGCTTGAGCTTGTCGCAGCGGAGCGGCCGGCGCCTTTCCACCTTGGCCAGGCATTGCTTGGCCAGGCCGCGGTGCGACGCCGGGCCGTCCGGGCAAACCGGTGCGCGGGCCGGGCGAAGCCGAGGCCGTGGTGGTCGGCGGCGGCGGTTGACGCCGCGCGATGCTGGATTGGCCGGCGGGCACCGGGCGTAATTGCGGGATCGGAACGTCGGGAGCCGCGGGTTTGGCGACGCGTCGCGGCGGCGGCGTCTCGGCGTCGGCCGGGGGCGCGGGCGGCGCCTCGGGAACCGCAGGCGACGGCTGCGCCGATGCTGCAGCAGGCTTGGCGGCCCGAGCGGGTGCGGTACTCGTTACGGGTTTCAGACGCGGCACCGGCGCTTCGGCAGCTGCCGGTTTCGGCGCCGTCTTACGCGGTGCGGGCGGGGCTTCGGATGCCGGCTTTGCCGCCGCGGGTTTGGCGGCCGGCGCCTTCGCCGGAACGGCCGGCTTGAGCACGCTTCGCACCAGATCGGCGATTTGATCCGGCACGACGCTCAACTGATTTTTCGCCTCGAAGATGCCGCCGAGCCGCCGATTGAATAGCTCGATCAGCTCCTTCGAGGTGAGGTTTAGCTCTTTGGCGAGCTCGAAGATCCGTACTTTTCCCGTGACCAATTTCTCCGCAGCGCGCGGTGCGCGCCGTGGGCTCCATCAAGTGGTGGGCGGGACCCCCAACTTGACGGAAGTTGGCCCCGCTATGCGCTCAACGTAGGGTCCTCAAGCTAGAGGACATGTTGTTCAGACGTCATTTTTCATGTTTTTCGAACTACTTATTAAACCATAT
>JAFAHZ010000305.1 GCA_019236975.1 Vulcanimicrobiota bacterium
TCCCGAGCGGGCACCCTTCGCTGCGCGAAGCGTTCGACGTCCAAACGGCGCGGGTCGAAGAACCGCCGCAGGCGACGGCGCTGGCGGTTGCCGAGCCCCCGCGCGAAGCACCCGCGCGGGCGGAGCGGGTCGCGGACCCCGCCGAGCCGCCGCTGATCGAGGGATGGGTGCATTTCGTGGCGCCGCCGGTTCCGAAGCCCGGCGAGGAGAGGGCCGTCGAGCCCGCCGCCGAGGAACCGGACCTCGACCAAGGGTCCGAAACCGTGGGCGGGGATTACGAGGCGCCGGACCGCGTTTCGGCACTGCGGCCCTACCGGCTTCCGGACCTCGCGCTCTTCGATCCGCCGCAAACGCAGGCGGCCGACGACTCCAACCGCGCGCACGTGCTCGAAGATACCCTCGCGAGTTTCGGCGTCGGTGCCAAGGTGGTGCATATCGAGCGCGGTCCCTCGATCACGCGTTACGAATTGAAGCCGGAACGCGGCATCAAAATCTCGCGCATCGCTTCGCTCGCCGACGACATCGCGCTGGCTCTGGCGGCCACCAACGTTCGCATCGAAGCGCCGATTCCGGGGAAATCTGCGGTCGGTATCGAGATTCCAAACCTGACGATCTCCGTCGTTGCCATTCGCGAGATTCTCGACGCGCTGCCCAATCGCGGGCAAGTGCCGCCGCTGTGGATGGCCCTCGGCAAAGACATCACGGGACGCCCGGTCTTCGGCGACTTGTGTAAGATGCCGCATTTGCTCGTCGCCGGTGCCACCGGATCGGGCAAATCGGTGTGCCTCAATACGATCATTGCATCGCTGCTGGTGAGTGCGACTCCGGATCAAGTGCAGCTATTGATGATCGATCCGAAGCGCGTCGAGCTGCCAATCTATAACGGCATTCCGCACCTGATCAAGGAGGTGATCGTCGATCCGCGGCTCGCTGCCGGCGCCCTCTTCGAGATGACCAAGGAGATGGACGCGCGGTACGAGCGATTTGCAAAGGCCGGGGTACGCAAGATCGAGGAGTACAACGCCAAGCGGCCCGACGAAAAACTGCCGTACGTCGTCATCGTGATCGACGAGTTGGCGGATTTGATGCTCGTGGCTCCTGCGAAGGTGGAAACGACGATCATGCGATTGGCGCAGCTCGCGCGGGCGACCGGCATTCATCTGATCGTCGCCACACAGCGGCCATCCGTCGACGTCATCACGGGCCTCATCAAAGCGAACATTCCGTCCCGCATCGCGTTTGCGGTGAGCTCGCAAGCCGACTCGCGCGTCATTCTCGATATGAACGGCGCCGAACGCCTGCTCGGCCGCGGCGACATGCTCTATTTGCCCATCGACGCGCCCAAACCGGTACGCGCCCAGGGCGCGCTCATCAACGCGTCCGAGGTCAACCGGCTGGTGGAGTTCTGGGCGCGGCAGGCGCGTCCGGACAACCTCCTCGACGTCGAGGTTACGCCGTTGAGCGACGACGACGCCGGCCGGCGCGACGTCGACCCGCTTTGCCACGATGCGGCGCGATTCATTATCGAAACGAACTACGCGTCGACCGCTCAGCTGCAATCGCAATTCTCGATCGGTCACCCGCGCGCCGTGCGCATCATGAAGCAGCTCGAAGAGTTCAAGGTCGTCGGCGCGCACGAGGGCACGAAGCCCCGCAAGATTCTGATCGGTCTGCCGGAGCTCGAGATTCTCGGGCCGCGTTTGGGGCGCGAAGAAGGCGGACAGCAAGACTTGTTCGCGACCGGATCGACGTAAGAGCCGAGCCGTGGCAGTGCGCGCCGGAGCGCTGATCAATGCGATTGCAGCGTTCGCGGTCTTTCTATGGCTGGGTACCTACGTTACGCATTCGGGGGAGCCGGCGCTGTTCGCCGGCTGGGAGCGCGCGATGCTCGATCGTTCGACGCTGATCGCGTGGTGGTTGACGTGGTCGTGCTACGTCTACGTACTCGTTCCACTCGCGTGCGCGCTGCTGGTGATTGCTTGGAGGGCGCCCGCGTGGCGCGGACGCATCCTCTTTTCGCTGGTGGTGCTGATATGCTGCTGGCAAGGGGCGGATTTCTTTCAACACGTCTTTGCGCGGCCGCGGCGCTTGGACTGGGTGGTGCGTCACGAAACGGCATTTTCGTACCCGAGCTCGCACGCGGCCATCGCGCTCGGTTTCTACGGCCTATGGGCGGCATTGATCGCTCGCTCGGACCTTCCGCTGCGCGTCCGCACGTTGGTTCCATGGGCGCTCGTGGCGTTGGCGATCGGCACGTGTTGGTCGCGCCTCGCGCTAGGCGCACACTACCTGACCGACGTCGTAGGAGGAGCCCTGCTTGCATGTGCTATCCTCTCCGCAGCGCTCGCCGTGCTGCCGACGAAGGTTCTCGCCGGAGCTGCGGGAAGCGGAGACGGCACCGATGACCTACGCTGATCCAGCGCTCGCCGACATCGAGCGTAAACTCGAATCCAACGTTCCGCTGTCGTTCGAAGACGGGCTGCTGCTCTACCGGACGCGCGACATCCACGCTGTGGGCCGCATGGCCAAGCGCGCGAAGGAGCGTAAGAGCGGTAAGAACGTTTACTACGTGCTCAATCGCTATATCAACTCGACGAACGTTTGCTTTGCCGGCTGCACGTTTTGCTCGTTTGCCGCCGACGAGTTCAAGGAACCGCAGCGCGTCTTCCGGATGACGGCCGACCGAGTTTTTGCCAAAGCCGTCGAGACGGGCACCAACTTCAATCAAATCCATATCGTCGGCGGCCACGATCCGCGCCAGCTTTCGCTGGATTACTGGCTGCCGCTGATGCGCCGTTTCAAGGAAGCGTTACCGCACGCTCAGCTGTCGCTGTTTACGGCCGCCGAAATCGAGTACATGGCCAAGCGCCATCGGATGAGCTTTCCGGACATCGTCCGGACGCTGAAGGAAGCCGGACTCGACAACGTCAACGGGGGCGCCGCCGAAATTCTCGGCGAGGAAACGCGCGCGAAGATCTGCCCGAACAAGGTCAACAGCGCGAACTGGCTGGCGATCCACGAAGAGCTGCATCGCCAAGGCGTCGCCAGCAACGCGACGATGCTGTACGGTCATATCGAGACGCTCGAGGATCGCGTCGATCATCTGATTCGCCTGCGCGAGTCGCAAGATCGCTCGCCGGGCTTCAACGCCTTCATTCCGCTCGCGTTTCACCCCGACGGCAACGAGCTGTCGTACTGCGGGTGGACGACCGGACTCGACGATTTGCGGACGTTTGCGGTTGCGCGATTGATGCTGCACAACTTCGATCACATCAAGGCGTACTGGATGATCCAAGGGTTGAAAGTGTGCCAAGTGGCGCTGCACTTCGGTGCCGACGACATGGACGGCACGCACGGCTCGACCGACCAGGAGATGATCTATCACTCGGCCGGAACGCGGTCGGGGCAGTACGTCGACGATCGCGAGTTTCGCCGCTTGATTACCGAAGCCGGCTACGTTCCCGTGCGACGCAACTCCACGTACGAAACGTTTGCGTGGGATTGGACGCCGCCGCAGCCCGAACGCGAACTGGTGCAAGCATAGTGTTGCGTTGCGGCAGAATCAAGTATACGAACGATTTGCCGGTGTACGCGGCTTTTGACGCGGGAGCGATCGCGTACCCCGGTACTCTGCACGCCGACGTTCCATCGGCGCTGAACGCGATGCTGCTCGACGGCCGGCTCGACGTGAGCCCGGTTTCCGCGTTCGCGTGGGCAGCGCATCCGAACGAGCTGGTGTTGCTGCCCGATCTCTGCATCGGCGCGCGCGACGAAGTCGTGTCGGTCGTGCTCGTTTCGCCCGTGTCCCCTTGGGGGCTGGACGGCGTCACGATTCACGTGACCGGCGAGTCGGCCAGCGGCCGTAATCTTTTGCGCGTGCTGTTGGAACGCCGCTTCGGCGTACGAGCGCTCTATCGCGACTGCGACGACCCGCTCGTGGCCGCACTCGATGGAGAACCCGCACTGTTGATCGGAGACAAAGCGATCGACGCGATCGAGACGTTTCCGGCGGAGCAACGCTTCGATCTGGGCCGGCTGTGGCACGAGTGGACCGGGCACCAGACGGTTTTCGCCGTTTGGGCCGCGCGACGCGAGGCCTACGAGCGGGAGCCGGACGCCATTCGAGCCTGCATGCACGCTCTTACCGACGCGTACACCTGGTCGCGCTCGCACGTGGACTGCGTCGTTGCGGCCGCCAATCGAACCATCGAGCGGCCGCCGGGCTTTTACGAAGCCTACTACGGCAAACTCAACTTTACGTTTCATTCCGCGGCGCAAAGCGGCTTAGCCGCGTTTTGCCGCGAGCTCTACGCCATCGGGGTCATCGCAGAGATACCCTCGTCGTTACCGGAGGCCATCGGTGTCCTCGCTAGTTAGTCTTCTCGATCGCGCCGCCGGGGGCGGCCGTTTGACCTTCGACGAGGGCGTGCGGCTGTATAAGGAAGCCGACATCCACGATCTGGGAGCGGCCGCGCACGCGCGCCGCATGCAGCTCTACCCAAGCTGCGCGGTCACGTACGTCATCGATACGACGATCAACTACACGAACGTCTGCAACGTCCATTGTACGTTTTGCGCCTTCTTTCGACCAGAGCATCACAAAGAGGGCTATACGATGTCGCACGATACCGTGCTTGAACGCGTGAAGTACGCGGCCGACCGGGGCGCGACGCAAATCATGATTCAGGGGGGCGTGAACCCCGAGCTAAAACTCGAGTGGTTCGAGACGCTCTTCGCGCGCGTACGGCGCGAGTATCCGCGCGTGGATATTCATTCGCTCTCGGTGTCGGAGATCGTAGGCTTATCGCGCGTCGAAGAGATCCCCACGCGCGAAGTGCTCGTGCGTCTAAAAGCTGCCGGCATGAAATCGCTGCCCGGCGCCGGCGCGGAGATCTTGGTGGAACGCGTCCGCAAGCGGATTTCGGCGCGAAAGGTCCGCCCCGAAGAGTGGCTCGGCGTGATGCGCGACGCGCAGGAGCTGGGCATGCCGACGACGGCGACGATGATGTTCGGCTCGATCGAAACGGCCGAAGAGCGGATCGAGCACATGCACGTGCTGCGCGAGCTGCAAGACGAGACCGGTGGGTTCACCGCCTTCATCCCGTGGTACTACGTGCCGTTTCTGACGCCGCTGCGGGGAAAAGAAGCGACCGGCTTAGAGTATCTGCGGGTGCTGGCCGTTTCGCGGCTCTACCTCGATAACTTCGCCCATCTGCAGGCATCCTGGCTGACGCCCGGCTTGAAGCTGGGGCAGCTCGCGCTCTTTTACGGATGCGACGACATGGGTGGAACGATCCTGGAAGAACGCGTCGTTCACGACGCCGGCAGCACGAACGAAGCGACGCGCGCGGACTTGGAGAACGCGATTCGAAAAGCCGGATTCGTGCCGGTCATTCGCGACACGTACTGGAATCTTCGCGACGACGTCGCTCTAGCGACAGCCGGCTGAGGGAAGTTAGCGAGCGGGATACCCCGAGCGGGTTAGTGGCGGTTGCGGGCGCGCTGCACTGCGTGCGTGTAACGCGCGAGTTCCTCGTGCTGGAAACCGTCGATGCACGTAAACGCTAGGCCGTACGCGTAGGTCTTGTTCCCCAGCGGGCGGTGGTTCACCACGCGCGCTCCGACGACCATCTCCTCGAACGGCCGGCGCTGATCGGGGCGCAGCGATTTG
>JAFAHZ010000142.1 GCA_019236975.1 Vulcanimicrobiota bacterium
CCGGACGGGTTGACAACAGAAGGCCTCTCAGAGGGTCTCGTCGTAGATAACAGCCCGTGGCGTTGTCACGGGGTCACTTTGCGCATGCGAGCGAAGCCGAGCTCGCGCGGCTCTTCGACTTCTATCGGATTCCCTGGCAGTATGAACCGCGGAGTTTTCCCATTGTCTGGAACGCTCGCGGCGAGGCCGTCGAGTTCTTCACACCGGATTTTTATCTCCCCGAGTACGATCTCTACATTGAACTCACCGTCGCGCGGCCGCTCCGCAACACGCGCAAGAACCGCAAGGTTCGCCTATTGCGCTCCAACCATCCTCACGTCAACGTCAAGCTCTTCACCAAGCGCGACGTCGAACGGCTCTTCTCCCGATCGGCGCGAACGCGATGATCGGCGAGCCGCTCTTCGACGCCGGTTCGATTGCGGGCCGGGTTCGCGAGATCGGCACCGCCATCTCCCGCGATTATGCCGGCCGGACCCCGGTCCTGGTCGGCCTCCTCACCGCAGCGGCGCCCTTTTTGGCCGACCTGTCGCGGGCGGTCACGATCCCCTGCGAGATCGACGTTATCTCCGTCAACCGCTATGGCGACGGCGAGGGAATCTCGTTTCTCAAGGACTGCGGCATCCCGATCGAGGGGCGGGACGTCGTGCTGGTTGACGACACCATCGACACGGGACTGACCTTGCAGTACGTCCAAAAGGCCTTGCTTGCTCGCCGTCCAGCCTCCCTGGCGGTCTGCGCGCTGCTCGATAGACCGCATCGGAGAATTGCCGATATTGAAATCAAGTATCGGGGTTTTGAACTCCCCGACGTCTACGTCGTGGGGTACGGCCTCGATTATCTGGGACGCTATCGGGAGTTACCGGCGTTGTACGCTCATGGCACGTGGCCTGTGTGAATAAGATTTTCCGGCCGCTGGCACTTTTTTGTGCCGCCGCTCTGGCGTTTGCGCCGATGCGCTCGCCCGCGCTCGAACTGCACTCGATCGAACAGGCTGCGGCCGATTATCGCAATCCCGACGCGCACCTGCAAGAGATGTTCCGCGCGGCGCTGCTCGATACGAGCAAACTCGCGGAATACGCGCAAGACGGTACGGCCTACATCAAGACCGGCGACATTCCGGCCGAGTGGCTGCGCGATGCCAGCGCGCAGACGCGTCCGTATTTGTTTTTTGCCAAGGACGATCCGGAAGTCAGCCGCCTGCTGCGCGCGATCGTGCAGCGCATGGCGAAGTATTTGCAGATCGATCCGTACGCCAACGCGTACACGCTCGACTACCGGGTGTGGGAACAGAAGTTCGAGCTGGATTCGCTCGCCTATCCGGTGACGCTCGCCTGGAGTTATTGGAAGGTTACCGGCGACCGCTCGATCTTCAACGACGACTTTTCGAAGGCGCTCGACGGCGTGCTGGCGACGATGCAGCGCGAACAAGATCATCCGCGCAACTCGAGCTACACGCACAAGGAACTCTTCAACGACGGCAAGGGCCGCCCCGTCGGCTACACCGGCATGATTTGGACGGGGTTCCGTCCGTCCGACGATGCGTGCTACTACAACTTCCTCATACCGTCGGAGATGTTTGCGGTGGTCGCGCTCGGCGACATGGCCGAAATCGAACGCGACGTCTACCACAACGTCGTCAAAGCGCGCGAAGCCAAGGCGTTGCGCGACGAAGTCCAGCGCGGCATTCAAACGTACGGCCTCGTGCTCGTGCCGAAATACGGCTATATCTACGCCTACGAAGTCGACGGGCTCGGCCACGCGATCCTCACCGACGATGCCAATATCCCGAGCCTGCTGGCGGCCCCGTACATGGGATACACGAGCGCCAGCGATCGCTACTACGACAACACGCGGCGGTTCTTGCTCAGCCAAGACAATCCGTCGTTCTACCAAGGCCAGAAGGCGCGCGGCATCGGCAGCTATCACACACCCGATAAATGGGTGTGGCCGCTCGCGCTCATCGTGCAAGGCTTGACGGCGACGACCGCTCCGGAAAAGCAAGACGTGCTCAATCAGCTCATCGCCAGCGATCCCGGCGATCACCTCCTGCACGAGTCGTTCAATCCCGACAATCCG
>JAFAHZ010000152.1 GCA_019236975.1 Vulcanimicrobiota bacterium
GGCGCATAGCCCTTGCGCCAGCAGACGATGCCCGTCGCCATCCATACCGGCACGTAGACGAACGAGAAATTCTGAACGAGCGTGTACCGGATCGGCACGCCGAACAGTGCCAGCAATGCGTAACCTGCACCGATGCACGCGATCGCAATGTTGATCCGGTCGAGCAGCCGGCTGTGCGCGTGCGATTTCAGGAAACGGCGAATGAAGACGGTAGCGGCAACGAGCGTTAAACCGTCAAATATGACTTCGGTGCGAACGTACGGGAAGCTCACGTGGGGAAAGACGTACGCCTGCAGCAAGCCGAAGTCGTTGGCGCGGTAGACGATCTGCGCCACGACGTAAGCGGCGTAGTACAGATAGAGCGGATCGCGCATGACGAAGAACAGGACGATGCTGGACAACACGAGCGATCCCAAAATCGCCAGCAGCGCCGCGACGACCACGATGTCGCGCGTGATGTCGCGCCGAAAACGATCCTGCGTGTAGGCGACGACGTTCACGAGCGGCTCGTTCGTCCGCACCCGCAGGTAGGCAACTTGCGGTGCGGCGGATCGCGGCACGTCGAACGCGATCCAGTTGAAGATCGGGAAGGGCCGGAGCGCATAAGGAACGCCGTCGCCCGACGCTTCCCGAACGTACGTCCCGCGCTGCGGCAAAAAGAGATCGGCTTGGAACGGACGATAGCCGGCAGTCAGTACCCACGGGCGCAGCTCCGTCGCTCCCGAGAACCGGAATCGCAGCCAGTACGTCGACTGCGGATGCGTCAGCGCAATGCGCGCGACGGGTTCGAAGCGGCCGGTGGCCGCGACCGTCCCGACGTCCTGCGAGGCAGTCGGATCTTCGTAAACGTCGACGAAGGGCGTCATGTCGACGATTTCACTCGATGCGCTCAAATCCAGCGGCTGCGCGCTGCGCGCAACCGCCGGCAAGAATAAGACCGCGGCCGCTACAAGAGCGGCCGCGATGCAGCGTTGAGCGATTGGTTTAATGGGGCTTCCCGTAAATCGAACGGTTGAGCTGCGGTAGATGCGGATTCTTCCACTTGGTCCCGTCGACGAAGGTGATGCGCAGCGGAACGCACTCTACCATCGCCGTTCCCAGCGGAAACACGTTGGGACTGAGGCCGAACTCGTGCTTGATCTCCGCGCCCGGCGAGAACGTCCCGACGTCGCGGACTTCTGCGATCAAATTGCCGTGCGCCACCAGACCGAACTCGATGTCTTTCATCGTGACGGTCGTAGCGTTATGGTAGTCGATACCGAGCGTCGGCTTACCCTGTACGGGATATTGGTAGTACGAATAGCCCGAATAGACGGTGGGCCATCCCCAGTACGGCCCTCCCGGATAGTAGGCCGGCGTATAACCCGTCGCCATATAGGTGTTTCGCTGCGGATTACAGGTGCTGACTTTGATCGGGTGCGTCGCGGTAACGTGCGGCGCGGGCGCTTGTGCCGAAACCGCGGCCGGAACGGCTGCGAAAATGACGAGCGCAACCATGCGCGATAGAATGCGTGTGGTTTTCATCACGCGCACTTCTCCAGTGCGCCGAGACCCCCTACGCGGGAGGACGCGGGGGTTTGTCGCCGCCGCGCTCGACGGGCGCGCCCTGCTGAACCGGGACCGGCGCCGGTGCGTGCTCGACGGGGGCGCTCGGCGCGTGCATCGCCGGCGTACCCGACATACTCGGTACGCTGGAAGCACCCGGCGTTCGGTACGAGGGCATTCCCGTAGACGCGGGCATGCCCGACATTGCCGGGAAGCCTGCGGCTTGTAACGCGGACTGCGACGAATAAAACTGCGACCACGCGCGATCCGCACTGGATTCCTGCGGCGCTGCGGCGTGCGGAATATGCGCGAGCGACGCCGGCGGCGCGTAGCGCGGCGTGTCGAAGCGGCCGGAGAGCACGATCGGATGGGCGCGTGCTACCGGATGCGTTTCAGGAAGCGGAACGGGCGTGCCGCCGTGCTGCAGCGTGACCGTTCCTAGCCCAATCGGATCGACTTCGATCGGAGGCCTCGGCGCCGCGTCGTGCCGCGTTCGCGGATCGATCGCCGACGCACCGCCGTCGATCGCATTGCGATACGCGCGTTCGAACGGATGCATGTGAATCGGATCGCGATGGTGGCGCGGCGGAGGAGGCGGTGGAATCGGCGGCAGCGGCCGCTGCGGCGGCGACCACGGATAGTAATAGCCCCAGTACCACGGATACCACGGATAAAACGTTTCGTACGGCGCCAGCGGCACCCAACCGTAATACGGGAAGCCGTACGAGCCGTAGCCGTATCCGAAAAAGGCGACGAACGCCGGGAACCACACGGGCGTTACCGTAAACGACGGGGGGAACCAGCACCAGCCGTAACCGCTCGCGTAAAACCAGCTGCCGTAGTGATACGGAAGCCATCCCCAGGGCTCGCTGGCGACCCACGTCCAACCGTACGGCGATCCCCACACCCACGTACCGTCGCGATAGGGCGCCCAGTCCGCAGTCTGATTGGGAATCCACGACTGGCCGTACGGCGCGACGTTGGCCCAGTGCCCGTATTTATCGAGATCGTCGTAGCCGGCAATGTCCGGCGGCACGTTGGCGTTGGCGTTGATGGCCGCGTACATCGCGCGATCGCGCATGTGATTGAACTCGTCGAACGCGTCGCGGGCAACCTCGTCGACGTACTGCACCGTCGGATGCGCCGCATCTCCGCTGACGATGACGGTCGCACCTGGATCGACGGTAAACGTCTTATGTGGTGTGACTAACTCCGCTTCGCCGCTGCGCGCGGTAAGCGACATGGCGCCGTCGACGTGAATGGAAATCCGGTAATCTCCCTGCCTAGACGCATGGACGGTCACCGGCGGTGTAACGACGTCGACGCCGGGCTTGGATTCGTGGAGGATGGCCAACTCGACGAGGCCGTCGGCCACCTGGATTTGCGCGCCCTTGGCGTCGTTGGAAACGATGCGCGTTTGCGCGCCGCCCGATAAGCGCAGCGCCGTGTAGCCATCGAGCTGCACTTCGGCGAGCGTTGCCGGGTCGGTCGTCGCCACGAAATCGCCCGGAAAAATCGGCGTGTTGACCGTCGCGGTGGTCTGCGTCTTGTTCTTGTCGGATCGCGTGACGACGACGGTGCCGTGCGCGATCGCACTGACGCGCGCGACTCCCGGCGGCGAATCGGTCGCGGCGATCAGCGCCAGCGCCAGTGCGAGAAGCGGGACTCGAGAACGCATTGCGGGGTCCGTAGCTGCTTCCTCCAACGCTATTATTGAAGCTCGGCAGCCACGGGCCCCGCATTGTAGCCCGATTAAGGATCGATGAGAGCGCTTAGGCGGGCGGCGGTGTCGGCGTAGCCTTCACCTTTTTATGGGGTGCGGTTTCGGTCGTCCCTTGCGCGGGCGTAGAGGTCGCGCGCTGCTGCGGCGTCGCCTGTTGCTGGCGCTGCTGCACCGGCGGCGCAACTTCGCGCTCGACGGGGCGTTGGACCGGAGGCGCCGGCGCCGCTGTCCGCTCCACCTGGGGAGCCGGCCGCTGCGCGGGCGGCACGAACCGCTGCTCGGTACGTTGCGGCGTTGCCGTGCGTTCCGGCGTTACCGTGCGTTGCGGCGTTACCGTGCGTTCCGGCACGGGCGCGGCGGTGCGTTCGGGAGCCGGCCGCTGAGCCGGCGGTACGAACCGCTGCTCGGGATGCTGCGGCGTTACCGTCCGTTCCGGCGTCACCGTACGTTCCGGCGCCGGAGCTGCCGTGCGTTCGGGAGCCGGCCGCTGAGCCGGCGGCACGAACCGCTGTTCGGGATGCTGCGGAGCCGTCGCACGTTGCGGCGTCATCGTTTCGTGCGGCGCCGCTGCCGGGTGACTGACTTCGACCGGCACGTGGAACGTCTCGCGACGGACGGGTCCTTGGTACACGGGATGCTCCGCCGGGGCGGTGCGAACCGGGACCTGCTCGACGTGAGGTTTGCTCGCGACGGCAGTCTTCAGCGCTTCCGTCTGGCGATCGAACGACGCTTCGTGAACGATGGCCGGAGCCTTCGCTGCGAAGACGGGCTGTTCGAATCGCGACGATAGACGAACTGCCGTCGAAGCCTGTTTCACGGCTAACGCGCCTCTGGCCGGTACCACCGGAACGGCACCGCGCACGATCGCGATGTGACGCACGATCTGCGTGACGGGCACTCGCTGCACGTCGCGGAAGTCGCCGTTACGGAAGCGGTCGACGCGCACGATCCGGATCACTTTGATGTACCGGATGTTGCGGTAGACGTTGTACACGTTCGTGACGTTGTTTACCGGTGACAGCGCCGTCTGCGGGAACGCAGCATTGGCACCGAAGCCGGCGTACCACGGCACGTACTGCTCGCCAGGAGCGAGCGGCACCCAACCGATGTTGCCGTACCCGTACGGATTGGAAGCGTCGAACGCGTAGTTCAGACCGGTATCGAGCGCGGCGTTCGCGTTACCGCCGGTCAGGAAGAACGCCACCATAGCGGGCAGCCACGCCTGCGACAACGCGCCGGCGCTGTTCTGGTACTGGTAGCCCGGAGGCTGCCACATCCACTGGTTGTAGCCCGTCGACCAATACCAGTTGCCGTAGTGGTACGGAGCGTAGCCCCACGGCTCGTTGCCGACCCACGTGTAACCGTAGCCGGGTTCCCAGACCCATTGTCCGTTCGAGTATGGAGACCAGTTGTTGCCCTGGTTAGAGGGCGCCCACGATTCGCCGTAACCCGGTACGTTGTACCACTGGCCGTAATCGGCGAAGTTCGCGTAGCCCGCTAGTCCGGGAGAAAGGTATTGGTTGGCATTGTATGCAGAGACGATCGCTTGATCGCGGTGCTGGTTGAAGCTGTCGAATCCGTCGAACGGAATCGGCGCTTGCATCGAGACGGTGGCGCCGTTATACGGCCCGTACGCGACCAGCGTCGTTCCCGGAGTGAGATTCTGCGATCCGTTGCCGGTGGAGACCGTCGCCATACCGCTGCGAACGGTAACGACCGTTTCTCCGTTGGATTCTACCGAAATGCGGTAGTCGCCCGGTTGATCGGGACGAACGGTTACCGAAGGCGTATCGATTTGGGACGAACCCCAACCGCCTTGCAGCATTGCCAGTTCCGTCGTTCCGGACGCTAACTGCACTTCGCGCGAGCCTGGGTTCAGGCTCACCATGCGGACTTGCGTGTCGGAAGCGAGCCGCAGCATTGAGATGCCGTCGAACTGCACTTCGGCGCGCGAGCCGCCGGCAGTAGAGATGTAGTCGCCGGGGAGCATCGGCGTGTTAACGGTTGCCCCCACCTGCGCGCCACTGTCGCCGCGAACGATCACGACGTCACCTTGGACGACGCTGACGTCGGCGACGCCGGGTGCGCCGGCGACGGCGTATTGTGCGCTTGCGGGCTGCGCGGCCGCAAGCGTTGCGCCTGCGGCGAGCGCCGATGCGAGCAACCCGCCGAGCGCTTTACGAAAGAAGGTTTGTATCATAGTGCGTTTTTCACCTCGCATGTGGATCAACGAAACACGTACCCGCAACGTTAATCGAAAGCAGGCGTCGCAGGTTAGACTTCTCTGAAAGCAAGCAGCGAGCAGGACGGTCGCACGCCGGACGCTAATTCACACTAAACCTGGAGGTTAGAATTCGTGGAGAAAAAGTTGACGCGCGCTACCTTCGTTTCGTCGGTCGTCCTATTGCCGGCACTCGCCGCTTCTCTGACGCCGGCCCTGGCACAAGCGCCGAGCGGCACCAAAACGCAGTTTAAGTATCAGGACACGCCCAAAGACGGACACCAATGTTCGGGCTGTACGTTCTTCATTGCCGGCAAGAGCGCGACCGCGAGCGGTACGTGCAAAATCGTCAAAGGCGACATCAGCCCCAA
>JAFAHZ010000191.1 GCA_019236975.1 Vulcanimicrobiota bacterium
GATCATGTGCTCGAGCACCGCTTTCGTCATGTTGAACGCGCCGGAAAGATTCACGTTGAGCACTTGGCGCCAATCGTCGGTCGTCATCTTGCGCACCGTCTTATCGATGGTGATGCCGGCGTTATTCACGAGGTAGTCGATGCGCCCGAACTCGTCCATCACTTCTTTGACGACGCGATTGCAGTCGTCGGGTTCGTCCACGCGCCCTTGATGCACCGAAACCTTGGCGCCTTTGGATTCCATCTCTTTCTTGAATTTTTCGGCACTCTCTTGGCCCTTGCTGTAACCGGCGGCAACCGACGCACCGCTTTCGGCCAGCATCTTCGTAATCGCCGCGCCGATGCCGCGCGTGCCGCCCGTGACCAATGCCACTCGACCTTCCAACATAAACGCTCCCTTTCACCGGCGCTCCGCCTTCGGCTACGCCGCCCCCCGCGCGGCAAAGCCGCTGGGGCCCCCGTTTCACCCGGCGCTCCGCCTTCGGCGGAGTTTATCCCGAGCTCGTCGAGGGGCCGCCCCCCGCGCGGGAGTTACCTAGCCGAATCGGCCGGTAATATAATCTTCCGTCCGGCGGTCGGACGGCTTCGTAAACATTTTGCTGGTCTCGTCCATTTCGACCAGTCTTCCTGCCCGGGTCTCGTCGGCCAGCATGAATGCGGCGTAGCGCGAGACGCGGGCCGCTTGCTGCATATTATGCGTCACGACGACGATGGTGTAGTGCTCGGCCAGCTTCGTCATGAGCTCTTCGATGCTCAGCGTCGAGATCGGGTCGAGCGACGACGTCGGCTCGTCCATCAAGAGCACTTCGGGTTCGACCGCGAGTGCGCGGGCGATGCAGAGCCGCTGCTGCTGGCCGCCCGATAGGGCCGTCGCAGGGCGGCCGAGCTTATCCTTGACCTCGTCCCAAAGCGCCGCAGAGCGCAAAGCCTTTTCCGCCGCCGCAGCCTTGTCGTTCTTCGGCACCGAGCGGCTTAAACCCGAAACGACGTTCCCAAAGATCGACATCGTCGGAAACGGATTCGGCCGCTGAAACACCATGCCGACGCGCCGGCGCAACTCGATCACGCTCATCTCGCTGTCGTAGACGTCCTCCCCGTCGAGCAGCACCGTGCCCTCCGTGCGCGCACCCGGCGCGATTTCGTGAATGCGATTGAGGCAGCGCAGCAGCGTCGTCTTGCCGCATCCCGACGGACCCATGAGCGCCGTGACGTTGCGCGGTGCGAAACTCATCGACACGTCGGCGACGGCGCGCATGTCGCCGTAGAACGCCGAGAGATCTTCGACCTTCAGCGGAGCGTCGGGATGATTCATCGTCTCCACCGCGACGACAGCACGGCGCGCGCCAAGACGTTGAGCACCAGCACTGCCAGGATCAGCACCAGCGCGCCGCCCCACGCTTGCTGATGCCAGCTCTTGTAGGGCGAAATCGCGTAGTTATACACCTGCAGCGGCAACTGCGCCATTGGATTAAGCGGGTTGTTCTCCCACAGCGGACTGCCGAACGCCGTAAAGAGGAGCGGCGCTGTTTCGCCGGTCACGCGCGCAATCGATAACAGCAACCCGGTAATGATTGCCGGACGCGCGGCCGGTACGACGATGCGCATCGTCGTCACGAACTCCGAAAGTCCCAGCGCGAGCGCTGCTTCGCGCATCGTACGCGGTACCGAGCGCACCGCTTCCTCAGACGTGCGCAAGATGATCGGCAGCATCAGCAGCGCGAATGCAAAGGCCGCAGAGACCGCCGAAAAGTGGTGGAACGGGGCCACCAGAACCACGTACGCGAATAAACCGATCGCGATGCTGGGAATCCCCGACAGCACGTCCGAGAGAAAGCGCACCGCTTCGGGGAACCAGCCGCGACCGAACAGCGCTAGATATAAGCCGCACGCTAATCCGATCGGCGCAGCCAGAAGCGTCGCCAACCCGACGGTGATGCCGGTACCGATGATGCCATTGCCGATTCCGCCGCCCGGTTCGCCGACTGGCGCGGGCAGCGATGTCAGAAACGTCCAATTGACCGCGCCGATCCCTTGAACCGCAACGTATCCAAGAATGATGAGCAAACAAATCGCGCCGATCGACGCGCAGACGGCCGTTAATGCCGTGCCAAAGAAGCTGATCGCATGACGGATCGCAAGTCCGTAGCTCCTCGGCCGCGGCGCGTTTTCGGCGACGGCCATCATGCCCGGTCGCCTTTCAAAACCGTAAAGAGCAGCAATCGCGCGAGCCCGTTGACGATAAAGCTGACCAAGAATAGCAGCAGGCCGAGCTCCAGCAGCGCGCCGATGTAGACGTCACCGTTGGCTTCGGTGAACTCATTGGCGATCACGCTGGCGAGCGTATACGATGGCGCGAACAGCGACGCCGCAATCACCGGTTTATTACCGATAACCATTGTCGTCGCGATCGTTTCCCCGATCGCGCGGCCGAGCGCCAAGACTATCGCGCCGAAGATGCCGACACGCGCCGCCGGAATCACTACGCGCGACACCGTCTCCCATTTCGTCGCGCCAAGCGACATCGACGCTTCGCGCAAATCCTGAGCAATTGCGACGATCACCTCTCGGCTAATTGCCGTTACCGTCGGCAAAATCATCAGCGCGAGAATTAGTCCCGCCGTGAGCATGTTGGTCCCCGTCGAAATCGGTCCGGAAAAAATTGGCAGAAAACCAAACGCGTGCTGTAACGATGGTGCGAGAGCGACGCGAACGAATGGTGCGAGAACGAATAATCCCCACAGACCAAAAACGACACTAGGTACAGCGGCAAGCAGCTCGATAACGAAGCTGAGCGGACGCGCCAGCCAGCGAGGCGCGAACTCGGCGAGATAGGCCGCTGCCAAAATGCCGACCAAACCGGCGAGTACAATTGCGATGGTCGAACTTACGACCGTGCCGAAAATCAGCGGAAGCGCGCCGAACTGTTCCGTAACGGGATTCCATTCCGACGTCCATAGGAACTTCGCACCAAACGCGGCTAGAGCCGGCCACGAGCCCTTGACGAGCGACGCGAACAGCAGTAAGACGAGGAGTACGAAAAAACCCGACGCGGCGTAAATCGCAATCAAGAACAACCGGTCTCCGGCTGCAATCGCTGCGTAGTTTCGTACTTTGGCCTGTCGTCGCGTTACCACACTTCCCCTTACCTTGCCATCCTGAATCTGTCGAAGGAGGAGGGACGCCTGAATACAGTACTCAGGCGTCCCTCACCTTTTGTTATCCGGCGAGCGTTCGGGCGCTCTTAGACGTGCAGTTGCGCGAGAGTTTTCTGGGCTAGATCTTGCACGTTCTCCGGCAAGGGAACGTACTCGAGCGAAGCTGCGACCTTCTGACCGTCCGGGCTGGACACCCAGCGGAACAGATCTTGCAGCGTCTTACCGCGCGCTTTGTCTTGGGGATTCTGGAAGAGCACGACCCAGCTGTAGCTGGCGATCGGATAGCACGCCGCGCAGCTCTCGTCGACGATCGAGAACGCGGTTGGGCTCACGTCGGGACGCGACGCGGCCGCGGCACGAACGCCGCCCGGCGCGTCGGCGATCCACTTGCCGGCTTTGTTCTGAAGTGTCGCGGCCGGCATGTGATTTTGGACGACGTACGCGAGCTCGACGTAACCGATCGCACCGGGGCTGTTAGAGACCTGCCCGGCGACGCCTTCGTTGCCTTTGCCGCCGACCGCGCTCGGAGCGGGCCAGCTCACGCTCTTGCCCGTGCCGACCTTGGCTTTCCACTCGGCGGAAATGTGGCTGAGGTAATCGGTAAAGCAGTACGTCGTTCCAGAGCCGTCCGACCGGTGCACCACGACGATTGCAGTGTTCGGCAGCTTCTCGCCCGGATTGATTTTCGCGATGGCCGGATCGTTCCACATCGTGATCTTACCGAGGTAGATGTCGGCGAGCACGCCGGGCGTCAACTTAAGCGAGTTTACGCCGGGCAAGTTGTACGCAACCGAGACGCCGCCAAGCACGACGGGTACCTGCAGCACCGGTCCGCCGGCCGCTTCGGCCGCCGCCAGTTCCTTAGCGTTCATCGGCACGTCGGTCGCGCCGAAGTCGACGGTCTTTTGCGTGAACTGCTGGATGCCGCCGCCGCTGCCGATCGACTGGTAGTTAACTTGCACGTCGCCGTGGGTCTTGCTGTATTCGTAGAAAGCCTTCGAAAAGAACGGATAGTCCCAGGTTGAGCCCGCGCCGGTCAACGTGGTGGCGGCGAAGCCCGGAACTGCAGAGACTATGAGCGCCGCAAACGTGAGCGCCAGCGTCTTGCGCATGAATTCTCCTATTTAGGGTGCGTGATAAAAGTGCGGTAGCAATGAAAACCATACCCATTCTCCCGGCCCAATGCTAAGGACAGATTAAGGCCCGATAGCAGTCCCCTTAAGCCTGCAAATGGGGACCCCAGGCGCTTTGCGCCGCGGGGCGGGGGAGCCGAAGGCGGAGCGCCTGTAAAAGGTAAAAACGCCCAGCTTCATGCCCGACCATGCCACCCCGCTTCCCGAACTGCGGCACACGGCCGCGCACGTGCTGGCCTACGCCGTGCAGGACCTCTTCCCGGATGCCAAGCCCACCATTGGGCCGGCCATCGAGAACGGGTTTTACTACGATTTCGAACGGGCCGAGCCGTTCACGCCCGACGACCTCGTGCGGCTCGAGGCGCGGATGCGCGAGATCGTTGCCTCCGACTACGTGATGACCGGACGCGAAGTCACGCGCGAGGAAGCGCTCGCAGCCTTCGGCCGCAACCCGTATAAGACGGAAATCGCGCGCGAGATCCCGGCGGGCGAGCCCATCACGCTGTATACGATCGGCGAGTTCACCGATCTCTGCCGCGGCGGCCACGCGCAATCCACCGGAGAAATCGGGGCACTCAAACTGACCAGCGTGGCCGGCGCGTACTGGCGCGGCGACGAGCACAAGCCGATGCTCCAGCGCATCTACGGCACCGCTTGGTACGATCAGTCCGAACTCGACGCGCACCTCCATCAGGTCGAGGAAGCGCAAAAGCGCGATCATCGCAAGCTCGGGGTCGAACTCGATCTATTCTCGGTGCAAGAAGATGCCGGCGGCGGTTTGATCTTTTGGCATCCCAAAGGCGCCGTCGTCCGCGGCATCATCGAGGATTTCATTCGCCAGGGGCTGCGCGAGCGCGGCTACCAACCCGTCGTCACTCCGCACGTCGTTAGCGAAAAACTGTACGACGTCTCAGGGCACCTCGAAAACTACGCACACAACATGTTCGGACCGCTCGAAGTGGAAGAGCAGCGCTTTCGGCTCAAACCGATGAACTGCCCCGGCCACATTCTCATCTACAAAAGCCGGCTGCGCAGCTATCGCGACCTGCCGCTGCGGTTTTCCGAGTTCGGCACGGTGTATCGCTTCGAGCGTTCGGGCGTGCTGCACGGCCTCACGCGCGTGCGGGGCTTCACCCAGGACGACGCCCATCTCTTCTGCGCGCCGGATCAGTTGCAAGCCGAGTTCGAGCAGACGCTCGACGAAGCGCTGCGCCTCATGAAAGCGTTCAACTTCACCGACTTCGAGTATTTTCTGTCCACGCGCGAAGAAGCGTCTCGTTCCCAAACCGACCCCATCGCCGAAGACGCTATCGTGCGCGCGCTGCAGCGCTTCGACTTGCCGTACACCGTCGATGCCGGCGGCGGTGCGTTTTACGGCCCAAAACTCGACATCAACGTGCGCGACGCGCTCGGCCGCAAGTGGCAGCTCGGCACCGTTCAAGTGGATTTCGTTCTGCCGGAACGCTTCGATTTGAAGTACCGCAGCAGCGACGGATCGGATCGCACGCCGGTCATGATTCACCGGGCGCTAGCCGGGTCGCTGGAGCGTTTCTTCGGGATCGTCATCGAGCATTTCGGCGGCGCCTTTCCGGCGTGGCTGGCGCCCGTTCAAGCGGTCGTCGCGCCGATCTCCGAGCATCAGGTCGACTACGCTCGCGAGGTGGCGGCTCGCTTGTCCGGGATGGGGTTCCGAGTAGACGTGGACGGCAGCAACGAAAAGCTCGGCTACAAGATTCGCCACTGGAAAACTCAGAAAGTTCCATACATTCTCGTGGTAGGTAAACAAGAGGCGGCGGACGGCACGGTGAACGTGAACGAGCGCGGCATCGACGAAAAGCGTACGCTTTCCGTGGGTTCGTTCGCCGAGCAACTCCAAGCAGCGATCGAGGCTAAGAAATAATGCAGTGTCATCCTGAGCGCAGCGAGCGGAGCGAGCGCAGTCGAAGGACTGCGATCACGCTTGGTTTTGCGCTGCTGTGCCTCGTTCTCGCGGCATGCCAAGGCGGATTCGATAGCGGAGCGGGCGGCATGCCCGGAGAGGGCGGCGTGGGTCCGCCGGTCGCCAACCCGGGACCGATCGGTGCGTCGCCGGGTGACATGCAGGGTCCGGAGATCGGCCCCAACGGTCAGCCCGAGCTGACCATGCCCGGCGCGACGCTGGCGCCGAACGAAGCGCAATATCCGGTCGGCCAAGGGCCGAGCGGCATGAAGTGTCCTGAAGTATCGGTTCAGATGCAGCCGTTCAACTGCATCTTGAGTTTCAACTTGCCGCCTCCGTCGCCGTCGCCGACGCCGTCGGGCAAATCGTCGAAGACGAAAGCCACGCCGTCGCCCACGCCGACACCCACGCCCACGCCTTCGCCTTCACCCAGCTCGTCGTCCGACGACGAAGATTCCGGCGCGACGCCGTCGCCCACGCCGCCGGGAACGATTACGCTACAAGTGGAGCCGCTCCCCAAAGACGTGCCGCCGATGGCCAACCCGGATCAGCGCGCGCTGCACGTGACGCCGCTGGTCGCGATTCGTCTGCAAAGCGACTCGAACTTTACGCTCAACGGCTATGGCTCGGTGCAGTACGTGCTGCCGCGTCAGCAGCTGCCGAGTCGCGGATTCGCGATCCAGCTTTACAGCGAGGGCATGCTGCGCGGTAAACGTACCGATCAGTTCCTCGCGACGTACAACAAGTACGTGCAGAACGATCAAATACTCGTGTTCAACTTCCCGACGCCGAAGATTACGGTGAAACGCGGGCAGATCTGGCTGCTGTCGTTGTACGGGTTGACCTATCCGCCCAATGCCACGCCGACGCCGTCGCCGGCTCCGGAAAGCTCGGCCGACTCGTCCAACTCGAGCTTTACGCCGGAACCCTCTCCATCGCCGACCTAACGCCGGCCGCTCGCAAAACGTTCGTTGCGAGTTTCCTCGGCTGGACGCTCGACGCGTTCGATTTCTTTCTGCTGACGTTCGTCATCAACCGCATCGCGGGCGATCTCAAGAGCGGAATTATCGAAGTCACCGGCGCGATTACGCTGACGCTCGCCTGCCGCCCGGCCGGCGCCCTGCTGTTCGGTTGGATTGCCGATCGCTACGGACGCCGCGTACCGCTCATGATCGACATCGCGTTTTACTCGCTCATCGAGCTGCTTACGGCGTTCTCGCCAAATTTCACGGTGTTTCTCGTGCTGCGCGCGCTGTACGGCGTGGCAATGGGCGGCGAATGGGGTTTGGGTGCCGCGATGGCGATGGAAGCGTTGCCGGCGCAGCGACGCGGCTTCTTCAGCGGCTTGCTGCAAGAGGGCTACATGGTGGGCTACCTGTTGGCCGCCGCCGCTTACTTCCTGGTGTTCCACTTTGCGCCGCTCGCCGGTCTCGCGAAGTACGATTGGCGCATACTGTTCATTATCGGCGTGCTGCCGTCGCTGCTCATCTTCTACATCCGCGCGCACGTTCCGGAATCGCCCGCCTGGCTCGCCCGCCGCACCGCTGGGGTCGTTACGCTCTCACCCCTTCGCTATCTGCCGCTGTTCGTCTACACCATTCTCTTGATGGCGGCAATGAACTTCATGTCGCACGGCACGCAAGATCTGTACGCAACGTTCTTACAGAAACAGCACGGCTTTTTACCGGGAACCGTATCGACGCTGTCGATCGTCGCGGCGCTCGGTGCGATCGCGGGCGGCATCGTTTTCGGAGCGGTTTCGCAGCGGATCGGGCGGCGGCCGGCAATGCTGGCCTGCGCGGTGCTCGGTGCCGCTTTCGTGCCGTTGTGGGCGTACAGTCACACGATCGCGCTGCTCGGCGCCGGCGCGTTTGCCATTCAGTTTGCGGTGCAGGGAGCGTGGGGCGTTATCCCGGCGCACCTCAACGAGCTCTCGCCGGCCGGCGCGCGCGGAACCTTTCCGGGCTTTACGTATCAACTCGGTAACCTGATCAGCGCCGGTGCGGCACAGTTGGAGGCAGCGTTTGCCTTCCGCCACTATCCGTTGCCAGGCGGCAGCGCCGATTTCGGCAAGGCGATGGCGATCATTGCGTTGGCGATGTTTGCAGCCGTTTTCGTCTTAACGGCGCTCGGCTATTTCGTCAGCGAGGAAAACCGCGACGCAGCCTTCGTTCCAGACTCGCCTTAGCGTTTACGGCGTGAACGCAACGATCTCGTTGTGCTCGCGGTGGTTCGTCCAGAAACGCGAGCCGTCGTAAGCGAGAGCCCGGGCCGCGAATGGCACGCGCGCGACGTCTTGGAACTTCGGCGCGCCGCCGTTCACCGACGCCTTCATCAAGAAGTAATCGTCGCTTTCTTCGTCGTCGGTGGTGATAACGTAAAATGCCTCGTCGACGTAGCACTGCCCGCAAATGCCGCGCGGCACCTCGATCGTTCGCGTGACCTTGCCGCGTTCGTCGATGCCGAGAATTACCTTGTTGTACCACTGGCTGACGTAAAGCCGCACGCCGTCGTAACTGAGCTGCGATCCCGTGCCGTCGGGGCAGCCGATGCTGTCCTGCGTCTTGAACCCGTGGCCCGGGATGAGGCGCCGAATGAGGCGGTTGTCGTCGTCACCTTCGCCGCAGATGACGCGCAGCTCGTCGCCGACAACCGTCATTCCCCAGGGTTTTCCCGGCGCTTTGTCTTCTTCGACGACGCGCCATTGATGCGGGTCGATACAGTACACGCGACTCGTTTCGATGGAACCCATCCACAGGCGTTCGCCGTCGAAGGCAATGGATTGCGGGCGCGGTGCCGGTGACGGCAGCCGCATCGATTCGTTCACGTCATGCATGCCGCGGCATTTCGGTGCCGGCGAGGGGGTATCCCGGCCGAGCGATTAAACAGGAAAAAAAGCGAGGCCGGGATACCCCGAGCGTATGCTGCTCTTGGGAATCGAAACGTCGTGCGACGACACGGCCACGGCGCTGGTGCGCGACGGCCGCGACGTGCTTGCGAGCGTGTCGACGAATCAAGACGCGTTTCACGCGCGCTACGGCGGAATCGTTCCCGAGATCGCCAGCCGGCAGCACGTCGCGCTGCTATCGGCAGCGGTTGAGGACGCGCTCGGGCGCGCCGGCGCCGGCTTCGACGCCGTCGACGGCATCGCGGTTACCCGCGGGCCGGGCCTGATCGGCAGTCTGGTCGTCGGCGTAGCGGCCGCGAAGACGCTCGCCTTTGCGCTGAACAAGCCGCTCTTCGCCGTCAACCACTTGCACGGTCACATCTTCGCGGCGTTCTTGGATCGCGACGACCCGCCGCCATATCCGTTTCTGGCGCTGCTCGTTTCGGGCGGACACTCGCAGCTCGTGGCGGTCGAGTCGGCCACGGCCATGCGCGTGCTCGGGCGCACGCACGACGATGCCGCGGGCGAAGCCTACGACAAGACGGCGCGGCTGCTCGGCATTCCCTATCCCGGCGGTCCGCAGCTCGACCGGCTGGCGCAGCGCGGGAATCCGCGCGCCTACGCCTTCCCGCGTCACCGTCCGGGCGCCGATTCGCTCGACCTCTCGTTTTCGGGCCTCAAAACGTCGGTGCGCTACTT
>JAFAHZ010000126.1 GCA_019236975.1 Vulcanimicrobiota bacterium
GCAGCCGGTGCTCACCGGCGAGTTCACCGCGCTCGGCGTGACGCGCATGCTGGAAGCGATTCGGCACGTCGATCCGTCGATCAAGTTTTATCAAGCGTCGAGTTCCGAGATGTTCGGCAAAGTCGTCGAAGTACCGCAGCGCGAAACGACGCCGTTCTATCCACGTTCGCCGTACGGCGTTGCAAAAGTATACGGTCATTGGATTACCGTGAATTATCGCGAGTCGTACGACTTATTTGCCTGCAGCGGAATGCTCTTCAATCACGAATCGCCACGCCGCGGACGCGAATTCGTTACGCGGAAAATTTCCGACGGCGTCGCGAGGATCAAACTCGGCCTGGTGAAGGATCTGCGCCTCGGAAACCTCGACGCGCAGCGCGATTGGGGTTTTGCCGGCGATTACGTTCGTGCGATGTGGATGATGCTTCAGGCGAACCAAGCCGACGACTACGTCATCGCTACCGGGCGGACGCACGGCGTGCGCGAGTTCGTGCGCATCGCGTTCGAAGCGGCCGGGCTCGGTTCGTACGAGCCGTACGTCGTCGTCGATCCGCGCTTCGTGCGCCCTGCCGAGGTCGATCTCCTGATCGGCGATCCGTCTAAAGCCAAGCGCGAGCTCGGCTGGGAACCGAAGGTCAGCTTCGAAGAACTCGTCGAGATGATGGTCAAGGCCGATATCGATCGTCTCGCCGAAAGCGAACGCGTCTAGGGCTCCGCATAAGCCCGTGCGCGCGCTCGTTACCGGCGCAACCGGATTCGCCGGCAAGTATTTGGTTTCTGCACTGCAGTCGGCTGGTTACGACGTCTTTGCGTGCGCGGGACCCAACGACGCGCCGAGCGCGTACCTTCCGTTCGACCTCGAAAACTTCGTGACGATGCAGTCCGCACTTGAGGCCTCGCGCCCGGACGTCGTCTTCCACCTCGCAGCGCAAACGTTCGTTCCGCAGTCGCTGGCCGCACCCGAAGAAACCTACCGCAGCAACGCGATGGGTACCGCGCTGTTGGCTCGGGCGGTGCGAGAATACGGCGGAGGTGACGTCAAGCCGCGCATCGTCTTCGCCAGTTCCGCCGAAGTGTACGGCGTTCGCGCGCCGGGTGACTTTCCGTTGAGCGAAACCTGCGATCCGCGGCCCGCGAATCCGTACGCGGCGAGTAAAGCCGCCGCCGAAGCCCTCCTGCTCGGGCAAGCGCGCAGTCTCGGATTGAACGTCGTCATCGCGCGCGCGTTCAATCATATCGGTCCGGGACAGAGCGATCGTTTCGTCGTGCCGGCGTTCGCCGGTCAGCTAGCGGCGATCGCGCGGGGTGGCGAGCCGGTATTACTCGTCGGTAACTTGGAAGCGGCGCGCGATTTTCTCGACGTGCGCGACGTGGTCGCCGCGTACCTCGCACTTGCGAGAGACGGCGAAAGCGGTTCCGTCTACAACGTCTGCAGCGAACACGCGGTGAAGATTCGCGACGTCCTGCGCGAGCTGATGCTCATCGCCGGCGTTCCGGTCGAAGTGCGCGAGGATCCGGCGCGTATGCGGCCCAGCGACGTGCCGCTGTTCGTCGGCAGTGCTGCGAAGCTGCGCGCGCGGACCGGCTGGGCGCCCAAAATCCCCTTGCGAACGTCGCTCCGCGAAATCTACGAGGCGGCGTACGCCGCGGCGTCGTAAGCCAAGGCGATATGTCAGAAGACCGATCCGACGCGTTCGAAGCGTTCGTCTTCAAAAACCGTGGCGCGCTGCTCGCGGCGCCGGCCGCCGTTTTGGCGGCGTGCGGCAAACCGAGCGCGCTGAGCGTCACGTTGGGACTTCCGCTGGCGATCGCGGGCGAACTGATTCGCTGTTGGGCCGTCGGATTTTCGGGCGTGACGACGCGCGGCGACGTGGTCGAGGCGCCGAAACTCGTTACGGCGGGTCCGTACGCGTACGTGCGCAACCCGCTCTATCTGGGGAATTTCGTAACGGCGGCCGGCTTCGCAATCGCCTTTACCGGAAAGAATTCGCGGCTCGAACGTCTCGCACTGACCGTCGCCGCGCTGGGAACGATGATCGGCGTCTACTCGATCATCGTTCCGCATGAGGAGAAGTTTTTGCAGTCGCAGTTTGGCGAGGAGTTCGAACGCTACTGCGAGCGCGTGCCGCCGGTGATTCCGCAAGCCGAGCCGATGCCGGACGGCGAAGGTGAGTGGCGACCGGAAGTCATCGCCGAAGCGGAGAGCAAAACGTTCGCCACGTTCGGCGCGATGCTGGCCGCACTTGCGGTCAAAGCACTGCGCGCCTAACCTTCGATGCGCGGCCTCACGGCGCGTCGCAGCCTCACGTTCGCCATCGCGATTACGGCGTTCGTTGCCGTCGTTGAGTTTGCCGGCGGCTATGCGTCGGGCAGCCTCGCGCTTACCACCGACGCCGTGCACGTCTGCATGGACGTTTTCGCGCTGCTTCTCGCTTTAATTGCCGCCGTCGGTTCCGATCTCCCCGCGGATCGCCGGCGAACGTTTGGCTACGGACGCATCGAAGTGCTCGGCGCGCTCGTCAACGGAACGCTGCTGCTGGTTGCAACGGTCGTTATCGCCTATGCAGCGGCGCGCCGCTTCGGTTCGCCGGTCGAACCGCGTGCGGCCATCATGTCGGGCGTGGCGGCGATCGGCTTATGCTGCAACGGCATCGTCGGGTGGCTGCTCCATAGCAGCGACCGAAACCTCAACGTGCGGGCGGCGCTGTTTCACGTGTTCGGCGACGCGTTGGGCGCCGTCGCAGTCGTCGTAGGCGGCATTCTGATCGCGCTAACGCACCAAGCTTGGATCGATCCCGCGCTCGCGCTGCTGGTCGCGGCCATCATCGTGACCGGCGTCGTGCGCGTCATGCGCGACGCTACCAACGTGCTGCTCGAAAGCGTTCCGGGCGACGTTGACGCCGCCAAGCTTACCGGACATTTGCAGGAGATCGGCGGCGTGACCGGCGTTCACGATCTTCACGTGTGGTCGATCGGCAGCGGATCGCACGCACTGTCGGCGCACGTGTCGCTGGACGACCGGCGTCTGAGCGAAGCGACGGCGGTCCTGCGCGAAATCGACGACTGCCTCAAGTCGCATTTCGGCATCACCCACATCACGATTCAATTCGAATGCGAGAGTTGCCCGGTCGTGGTCGATCACCGGTGAAGCGCTTTCTGTGCACGGTCGTCCTGGTGTGTTTTGCCGGATGCAACGGCCAGACGGCCGCCGCGCCCTTCGGCCCGGAGCGGGCGCAGGCGGCGCGACACGCACGAGTTGACGGGTCCAAGGGCAAGATCGACCACGTCGTGATCGTCGTTCAAGAGAATCGTTCGTTCGACAACTACTTCTACGGTTTCAAAGGCGCCGATTACGCGCGATCCGGAAAGATGTCGAACGGCAGTACCGTGCAGCTTCACGGAATACCGCTGGGCGGACCCGCCGTCGTCAATAGCTGGCACGACGGTCTGTACGATTGGGATAACGGCCGGATGGATCGCTTCGATCAAAACCTGCTGGGCGGTGCCGCGCCGGCGGGTGCGTACGTCTACTCGTACGTGTATCGCCGCGATATCGAGCCGTATTGGATCATGGCGCAGAGCTACGTGCTTGCCGACCACATGTTCCCGACGATGTTCGGAGGCAGTTTCACCGGGCATTTAGAGTTGATCGCATCGACCACCGACGTCGCGCCCGGCGTTGCCGATTCCGATACCCCGTCGAATACGCCGTGGGGGTGCGACGCGCCGCCGAAAACGGTGACGTCGATCGTCGACGCGAGCCGCGATGAAAGCTGGGGCGGCGGCCCGTTTCCGTGCTTTACGCAGTTTCAGACGCTCGCCGATACGCTCGACGCAAAGCGCGTGAGCTGGAAGTATTACGCGCCCGCAGTTTCCAGCGGCAATCTCGGCGGCCAGCTATGGACTGAGTTCGACGCAATCGAGAACGTGCGTAAGGGGCCGGACTGGACGCGCAACGTCGTTTCGCCGCCGTCGCGCGTGTTGTCCGACGCCAGGTCCGGCAAGCTGCCGTCGGTATCGTGGGTGATTCCCGACGGCGTCGATTCGGATCATCCCGGCGGTCCGTCGCTAGGCCCGTCGTGGGTCGCGGCGATCGTGAACGCGATCGGCACGGGCCCCGCTTGGAACTCGACGGCTATCGTCGTGCTGTGGGACGACTGGGGCGGATGGTACGATCACGTGCCGCCGCCGCAACTGGATTTTCGCGGCCTGGGCATTCGCGTGCCGTGCATTATCGTCTCGCCGTACGCCAAAGCGCACACCATCTCGCACACGCAATACGAGTTCGGCAGCGTCGTCCGCCTGATCGAAGAAGTATTCGGCCTGCCCGCGCTCGGCCCGAGTGGAACGGGATACACGGATCGGCGCGCCAACAGCATGCTCGATGCATTCGATCTCCATCAAGCACCGCTGCCCTTCAAACCGATTCCCGCAAAGGAGCCCGCGTCGTTCTTCCTGATGCAGAAACCGTCCGGCCATCGGCCGGACGACGACTAACGATGCGCCGTTTGCTAAGCGTGCTGGGTGCGATGGTTGCGACGGGATGCGCCGGCGCGTCACCGCCGGGCCCGGCGCTTCCCGCAGAGAGCTACCGTGCGGCGCCGCAGTTCTTCACCGGGGCAAGAAAAATCGAGCATATCGTGATCGTCGTTCAAGAGAATCGCACGTTCGACAACCTCTTCCACGGTTTCAAAGGCGCCCAGTATTCCACGTTTGGGAGGACGAGCGACGGAAGCACCGTAGCGCTGCATCCGATCGATCTCAACGGCCCCGATATCTTCAACGGTTACAAGGACGCGATTTCGGATTGGGACGGCGGCAAGATGGATCGCTTCGATCGAAACCAGTTCGGATACCCGCGTTCGGGAAACGTCGGATCGTACGCCTATTCGTACGTCAAGCGGTCCGAGATCGCCCCGTATTGGACGATGGCACGCACGTATACGCTGGCGGATCACATGTTTCCGACGATGTTCGGCAACAGCTTCGTCGCGCATCTCGACCTCATCGCGTCGACCGCCAACCTCTCGCCGGCCGTTTCGGAAGTGGATACGCCGACCAATCGGCCGTGGGGATGCGACGCACCCGGCGGGACGGTGACGTCGGTACTCGACGCACGGCGCGTGGAAGCGTGGAACGGTGGACCGTTTCCATGCTTTACGCAGTTTCAAACGCTGGCCGACACGCTCGACGCCGCGCACGTTAGTTGGACGTACTACGCGCCCGCGGTCGGCGGACCGAACGAAGGCGGATTGGTATGGAGCGCGTTCGACGCCATCGCCAACGTGCGTAGAAGCCCCGACTGGACGCGCAACGTCGTGTCGCCGCCGTCGCGCTTCCTCGCCGATGCGCGCAATGGGACGCTGCCCGCCGTATCGTGGGTGATTCCCGACGCGCTCGATTCGGATCATCCCGGCATGAATAGTACGTCGGGGCCGTCGTGGGTTGCGTCGGTGGTTAATACCGTCGGCGCGAGCAAGGTTTGGCCGTCGACGGCAATCGTCGTGCTGTGGGACGACTGGGGCGGCTGGTACGACGGGGTACCGCCGCCGCAACTCGATTATCGCGGATTGGGCATTCGCGTGCCGTGCATCGTCATCTCACCGTATGCAAAGCCGCATCACGTCTCGCATACGCACTACGAGTTCGGCAGCGTCGTGAGGCTGGTCGAGGAGGTGTTCGGTCTGCCGCGGCTGGGCGCGCCGGGCAACGGTTATACCGATGCGCGCGCCAACAGCCTCTTGGATGCTTTCGACTTCAACCAGCGGCCGCGCACGTTCAAAAGCATCCCGGCTCCGCTGCCGGCTTCCTTCTTCATGACGCGGGCGCCGTCGATGCAACCCCCCGACGACCGGTAGGCGTCAATCGCTAGGGGGCCCACGACCAACGGAGAAGGCAATCGAGCTATGACCGATATCAACTCTAAAGCCGTCGTTCTTTCGACGGCGCGTACGCCGTTCGGCAAACTCGGCGGTGCGCTCGCACCGCTGAACGCAACCAGTCTCGGCGCGGTGGCGCTGGCGGCCGCGATCGAGCGCGCCGGCGTCGATCCGACCGACGTCGAGCACGCGGTCTTCGGCGAAGTGCTGCAAGCGGGCGTCGGACAAAATCCGGCGCGCCAAGTCGTGTTCAAAGCGGGGCTCGCCAAGACCGTGACCGCGGACACCGTCAACAAAGTCTGCGCGTCGGGTTTGCTCGCGGTCGTCAACGCGATGCGGTCGATTAACGCTGGTGCCAATAGCTTGGTAGCCGCCGGGGGCATGGAATCGATGTCGAACGCGCCGTATCTGTTGCGCGACGCGCGCTGGGGATACCGGTTCGGCGACGGCGCGTTGATCGACGCGATGATCTACGACGGGCTGTGGGACCAATATTTCCCGATGACGATGTCGACGCAAGGAAATAAGGTCGCCGCCGAGATGGGACTGAGCCGCGAAGATCAAGATCGGTTCGCTTACGAAAGCCATCGGCGCGCGCACGAATCGCACTCGAAGGGGCATTTCGCGGACGAAATCGTTCCGGTACGCGTCGCGTCCAAGGCGAAGGGAAAGGTCGTCGTCGATAAGCTCCCGCGGCGCGGCGAAGTGCGCGTTCCCGCATCGGTCGGCGCGGCTAACCGCGTTTGGGATCACGAACCTTCGCAAGAGTTTACAATGCAGTACGAAGAGTACGCGCCGTTCGTTACCGGCGACGTGCCGCACGTTGTGGTCGATCGCGACGAAGCCGTGCGAGCGGACGCGAGCCTCGAAGCGATGGCAAAACTCAAGCCGCTCGATAAAGGCGGAACGGTGACGGCCGCAAACGCTCCGGGCGTTAACGACGGTGCGGCGGCATTGATCGTAGCGGACGCGCAGTGGGCCGCTCAGCGCGGCTACGAAGCGCTCGCGACGATCGTCGACCATGCGACGGTCGCGTGGGATTCTCCCTACATCTGCTTGACGCCGGCGATGGCGGCTTCGAAGCTGCTCGACCGCGCCGGCTTGCGGCACGAAGATATCGCGGTCTGGGAAATCAACGAAGCGTTCTCGGCCGTTGCCATCACGTCGGCGCGCAACCTCGGCTTAGACGAGTCGCACGTCAACAAATTCGGCGGCGCCGTCGCCATGGGGCATCCCATCGGCGCCTCCGGCGCACGTCTCGTCGGAACCGTTATCAATCAGCTGCGCAAGCGCGGCGGAGGATACGGCATCGCGACGATCTGCTCCGGCGGAGGGCAAGGAGACGCGTTGCTCGTTCGCGTCGGCTGAACCGTGCTTAGCGCCGAACGATCGCAATTCGAGTTAACCGACGAGCAGCGGCAGATCGGCGAGCTCGCGGCCGAGATCGCGCAGCGCGAGATCGCGCCGCACGTCGCGCGATGGGATCGCGAGCACGCGTTTCCGCGCGAGCTGTACGGCAAGCTGACCGAAGCGGGCATCATGGGCATCGTCGTGCCGGAAGAGTACGGCGGCGCCGGTGCCGATTACATATCGTACGCGTTGGCAATTGAAGAGATCGCGCGCGTGGACGCGGGAACCGCCACGACCGTTTCGGTGCATTCGATGATTTGTTCGGCCCTGGTGCGATTGGGCACCGAAGTGCAGAAGCGGCGCTGGTTGCCCAAACTGGCGACGGAAGACGTTATTGCCGGCTTCGCGTTGACCGAGCCGGATGCCGGTTCGGACGCGGCCAGCATTCGCGCGACCGCGCGACGTACGGCCGGCGGTTACGTGCTCAACGGACGCAAACAGTGGTGTACCAACGGCAGCCAAGCCGGCGTCGTGATGGCGATGTTTCGCACGGGTGGTCGCGGCCCCAAGGGCGTCAGCGCGTTCATGGTCGACGCATCGACCGCGGGAATCGTCGTCGAGAAGGTTACGGAAAAACTCGGCATTCACACGAGCAATACCGTCGACTTGGCGTTCGACGACGCCGAGATTCCCGCCGACGCGCTGCTGGGAGAAGAGGGCGACGGTTTCGGCAACGCGATGAAAGCGTTGACTGCCGGTCGCATCGGCATCGGCGCGCAGGCGACCGGTATTCTGGCGGCGTGCCTGGACGAATCCGTGCGATTTGCGAAAGAGCGAGCCGCGTTCGGACGCTCGATCGGCGCGTTCGAAGGCGTATCGTTCAAAATCGCGCAGATGGCGACGGATCTCGACGCGGCGAGGCTTTTAGTGTATCGCGCGGCGGCGCTGGCCGACGCGGGTAAGCCGTTCGCCGTCGAAGCGAGCAAAGCAAAGCTCTTTGCGTCGACCGCCGCTCGCAAACATGCCGCCGAAGCGCTCCAAATTCACGGCGGCTACGGTTACACCACCGAGTTCCCGGTCGAGCGCCATTACCGCGATGCGAAGATCACGGAAATCTACGAGGGCACGTCGGAAATCCAGCAAGTCATCATCGCACGCTCGCTACTCGGCAAACTCGAGTAAAAAATCGGGCCGTGCGACCTAAGCGGCAAGGTGACCGGTCGACGGCCTAACGAACTCTCCGCGGCTATGAATTTGATGGAGTACCAGGGCAAGGAGCTCTTCAAGCGCGCGGGCATCCCCGTGCCGCGCAGCGGCCACGCGGTCGACGCGCACCAAGTCGCGGATTATATCGAGAAGACCGTCGGCGAGTGGGTCGTCAAAGCGCAAGTGCTCATGGGCGGGCGCGGCAAAGCCGGCAAGATCAAGTTCGCCAACACGGCCGACGAAGGACGCAGCGTGGCGACCGACATTCTCGCAACGCCGATGCCGCCGAACCGTCAAAACCCGAAAGGCGAGCCGATCAACTCGCTGCTGGTCGAAGAGAAGCTCCCGATCGCAAAAGAAGCCTATTGCGCGATTACGATCGACCGCACGGCGAAGAAACCGGTCATTATGGTGAGCCGTTTCGGCGGTATGGATATCGAGGAAGTCGCCGAGAAGCACCCCGATTCGATAGCGAAGTTTTACGTCGACACCGCCATCGGCTATTCGCCGTTTATCGGCCGCGAGCTGGCATTCGAATCGGAACTCGACGCCGGGTATCGCAAGCAGCTTCCTTCGATCGTCGGCGCGCTGTACGATTTGTTTTTCCGTTACGGGGCAAAGCTGGTCGAAATCAATCCGCTCGTGCTCACGACGGACGGCAAAGTGTACGCATCCGACGCGAAGGTCGAGCTCGACGACGACGCGCTCTTCCGCAATCCGGAGTTTGCGGAATGGCAGAAACACCTGCCGCTCGACGAAGACGAGCAGCTGGCCAGTAAGGCCGGCTTGGGTATCCGCAACTTCCGGCGGTTCGACGGCAACGTAGGGACGATGGCTAACGGCGCCGGACTCGCCATGGCAACGATGGATGCGGTCACCAACGCCGGCGGTAAGATTGCGAACTTCCTCGACGTCGGCGGCGGTGCGAATGCCGAACGCGTACGCAACTGCTACGAGCTCGTCGTGAACAATACCGGCGCGAAGGCGTTCTTTATCAACATTTTCGGCGGCATCACGCGCGGCGACGAAGTGGCCAAAGGCATCGTGCAGGCGATGGAAGAGACGTCGTCGCGCAAGATCCCGCTCGTCATTCGCTTGACGGGCACCAACGAAGAAGAAGGCCGGCGAATTCTCGCCAAGGCCGGCATGACGCCGGTCGAAACGATGGACGAAGGCGCGAAACGTGCCGTGGAGCTAGCAAAATAAGATGTCGATTTTCTTAGACAAGAACAGCAAGGTCATCGTCCAAGGCATCACTGGCGCGGAGGGCTCGTACCACACCGATCGCATGGTGAAGTACGGCACCCACGTCGTGGGCGGCGTGACGCCCGGCAAGGGCGGCCAAAAGACGCCGCAGGGCCTTCCGGTCTTCGATACGGTCAAGGATGCGGTCGAGGCCACCGGCGCGACGCACACCTGCATCTTTGTGCCGCCGCCCTTTGCCGCCGACGCGCTCTACGAAGCGTACGAAGCCGGCATCACGTTTGCGGTGTGCATCACCGAGGGCGTTCCGGTGCACGACATGCTCAAAGTCGTCGGGACGACGCCCGGGATGCGCATCATCGGGCCGAACTGCCCCGGGCTCGTCTCGCCCGGAAAAGCCTCGATCGGCATCATGCCCGGGCACGTCTTCACCCCCGGCAAGGTCGGCTTGATCTCGCGGTCGGGAACGCTGACGTACGAGGTGGTCGACCTGCTGACCCGGGCCGGGATCGGCCAATCGACCTGCATCGGCATCGGCGGCGACCCAATTATCGGGACGACCTTCGTGGATTGCCTCCGGGAGTTTAAGAACGATCCCGAGACGACGGCGGTCGTCGTCTGCGGCGAGATCGGCGGCTCCGACGAGGAAGACGCGGCGGCCTTCATTAGCCGGCACATGCCGGAGACGCCGATCGTCGGCTTCATCGGCGGCCGGAACGCCCCGCCGGGCAAATCCCTCGGTCACGCCGGCGCCATCATCTCCGGCAACTTCGGGACGCCGCAAAGTAAGATCGCCGCGTTCAAGGCGGCCGGCGTGCCGGTGGCGGACCGCCCTTCGGACATTCCGCGCTTGCTTGCGGAGCGGCTTGCGGTCACCGTTTAAAAAGCTTAAAACCGTTGGTTAAAGAGCCTTAAAGGAACGGACCTAAGTCTCAGGAAAGTGCCGCACTTGCGTCACCCTGAGTTTCGGCTGAGGTCATCACTTCGGCACACCCCGGCGTGGCGCAATATCACTCGTCAACGACCGAGGGTACACAATTGAAGAAAGTTGGATCCCTCCGTCGAGCGCTGGGCGCCGTACTTGTTCTGGCGGCCTTCCTGTTCCAGGGAACATGGGCACTGGCAGGAGTCACCGGAAACATGGCCGGTCTGGTTCGCGACACATCGGGAGCGCCGGTTGCCGGCGCGACCGTGAACGTGGTCTCACCGTCGCAAACCGCGTCCACCACGACGGATGCACAAGGTCACTTCATTATCCTCTCGCTTGCTCCGGATACGTATACGGTCAACGTTACGAAAACGGGGTATCAGCCAACGTCGTTCCCCGGCGAAGTCGTCTTCGCCGACCAAACGCAGCAAACGACGTACACGATCGGCAAAGCACTCAAGACGATCGCGCACGTCACGGCTGCCGGAGCCGGAAACTTAGTGAAGTCCGGCGTCGGGGGCGACCTCTATAACGTCAACGCCGCGCAAGCGGCGGCCGCATCCGCGCTCGGCGGCGGCGGTAACCTCAACAATGCATACTCGGCGCTTGCAACGGTTCCCGGCCTTCAGGTCAACCAAGGCGGCCTGGGCTGGACCTACAACGCCAGCTACGTGCGCGGTCAAAACCAGTACTACACCGGTTATGAATACGACGGTATTCCGGTCAACCGCGCGTTCGACAACTACAACTCCTCGACGGAATCAAGCCTCGGCTTGCAAGAGCTGCAAGTGTACACCGGCGGCGGACCGGCATCGGTCGCCTCGGCGGGCACCGCAGGCTTCATCAACCAAGTCATCAAGACGGGCACCTTCCCCGGCTACGCGACGGCGAACGTCGGCATTGGTGCGCCGCAATACTACCATCAGGCGCAAGTGGAAGTCGGCGGCGCAACGCCCGACCGTAACTTCAGCTACTACGTCGGCCTGAGCGGCTACAACCAAACGTTCCGCTTCGGCACGCAGGAGATGGCTGCGAACTACAACGCGCCCAACGGCTACTACTCGGGTCCGGCTGCGATCGGTACGACGATCGGCTACACGGCCAGCCCGACGTTTACGGGCCAAGGCGTCAAGACGAGCTGTCCGCTCGGCGAAGCGCCTCCGTCGACCACGCCGCCTCAGGGATGCTGGGCGTATTACAACGGTTGGGCGGCTGGACCGTCGCTCATCACGGACCGTGAAAGCATCGTCAACGTGCACTTCGGAATTCCGAAGCACAACGGTCTGCGCGACGACGTCCAGGCGATGTGGAGCGGATCGGCTCTCAATAACGGAGAGTACGGTTCGTTGACGGATATCGCCAACACGCCGAACCAGTTCTTCTATTCGTGGTTCACGCATTCGGCGTACGGTACGCCGACGTGCAACGTGCCCGTAACCGTGGCGCCGTGGGCGAACCTCACGGTCAACGGCTGCGAAGGCAACCTCGCCGGAGTAGGGGTAAGCACCTGCAACGGAACGACGGGACCGCTCGGCAAGAAGATCACCGGCATCACCGGATGCTATCTGCCGTACGCCGACCAAGTCGTCTATAACGTGCCGTTCGGTACGCCGATCGCATCGAGTGCGACGAACTTCACACAACCGAGCATCTACTACGCCCCATCTACTCCGTCGCATTTATTTGGGCAGAACATCGATCCGTACACCGAGTACGGTACGTACATGAACGATACCGGGATTACGAAGCTGCAGTACACGTATGCGCTGAGCAGTTCCGCGTATCTTCGTGCGTACGGGTATACCCTGTACTCGGACTGGCTGCAAAACGGACCGGTCTACGGCGCGAGCGGTCAAGCCGTTCCGTCGCTGCCGTCCGCGCAGTACGATCTCATGACGCATACGGTCGGCGCCGCGCTCGACTTCAACGATCAAGTCGACGACCAGAACCTCGTCAACGGCTCGTACAACTACACTCAAGCGGGCGTGATCCGCTTCAACAACAGCTCCGCCATCGCGGGCGCCGGCACGACGCCGATCGGCTACATGGCCAACGGCCGGTGCTACGATCCCGCTAGCGGAGCTCAAGTACCTTGCCTATCGAGCACGGCCTACGACACGGCGACCATCGTCGTTTCGGGTAAAACGATCGATTGTGCCAAGGTGGTCAATGCGGCGTGCTACTACCACCATCCGTGGACGAGCAATGCCGCATCGGGTCCGACCGGATTCGCCGCTGCGGGAACTGCCGCGGCCGCGGCCGGGGCGACCTGGGATTCACTGTGGAACGGCGAAGCGACGGGCTCGCTGAACACCGTGAAGCCGCGGTTCCAGAACGGAGCCGTCGGCGACCAGTGGCGGCCCAACGACAAGTTCCTCGTGAACGCGTCGATCCGCTACGACAACTTCACCTACAACCTGCCCGACTCGGCCGGACCGGCCGACGCGTTCTACGCGAACATGACGTCGAACTACACGTGCGTCCAGGCATCGAACAACCAAGTCCTGACGCAGCCGCTGCCGCCCGGCGTTCCGCCGCCGGCTGCCGCTCAATACGTGATCGGCGACTGTAACGCAGCCGCGTCGGTGCTCTCGCCGACTGGACCGCACACGGGCTGGGTGCATCCGAACGGGACGACGCAAGATGGCGTGAAGGCTCCGAGCTTCACGGCTTCATCGCCCGCGTCGTACTCGATCGGCTACTGGCAGCCGCGCTTCTCGGCAACCTACACCGAGTCGCCGGATACCGTCTGGCGCGTTTCGGCCGGCGAGTATACGCAGCCGCCGCTCTCCGCGTCGGTCCAGTATCTCAGCGCGTCCGGTGACGACCGCTCGGTGTGGAACAATACGATGAACCTCGGGTTCTACTCGCCGTTCCATCCGATTCCGGGCATTCAGTCCGATCAGTACGACCTGTCGTACGAGCGGCACATGACCGGTACGGACATGAGCATGAAAATCACCCCGTTCTACACGTGGGTGAACGGCTGGCAGCAACAGACCTTCATCGGTTCCGGCTTCGTCACGCAAGTGCCGGTCGGCGTGAACCGCGACTACGGTCTGGAGTTCCAGTTCACCAAGGGCGACTTCAGCCGGAATGGATTCTCCGGTCTGTTCAGCTTCACGTACACAAACTCGAAGGTTCGGTTCTCGAACGAAGGGCTGAGCAACGGCGGTATCATTCCGAACACGACGATCGCGCTCAACCAAGTGATCGCGCAGTACAACGCGCTCACCAAGTCGGGCGGCGGTTCGCAGTGTTACGAAGCGACCGCACCGGCACCGTGTAATGCGAAGCCCATCTGTGCCACGGCCACGGGAGCGCCCGTTGCCTGCGGTACGGCCGGTTCGCACATCGCGTTTACGCCGGTTAGCAATCCGTACTACAACCAACCCTCGCAGGGTCAGATGGATCCCAACGGCTGGTACGATCCGTATTCAACCGCGATCGCACCCAACCTCAACGGTTCCGTCACAAGTTACATATCACCAGCAGTCGCGTCGCTGATTCTGAACTACCGTCAGGATAAGTGGGCCGTGACCCCCAGCGTTCAGTGGCAGGCCGGCGGATTCTACGGCAGCCCGCTCGACGTCAACGGGTACGACCCGCGCGCGTGCGCGCTCAACTCGGCGACGACCGGAATCACCAAGCTCTCGCCTGGAACTCCGGGACTGCAGTGTAACGTCAACACCCTGATCGCACCCGGTTTCGGTCCGCAAGGCTACTTCTACATTCCGAATCCGCAGACGGGGCATTTCTCCGCGATCGGTTCGTATGAGAACCCCAGCCTCATGACCGGCAACCTGCAAGTGAGCTACGACGTCAGCCCCAAGATCAAGGTGACGTTCACGGGCTCGAACCTGTTCCGCTACTGCTTCGGCGGCACGCCGACGCCGTGGTCGGCAGTTTACGGCCCGTCGCCCTCGGTGTGCTCGTACGGAGCGGCCGGCGGCGTGCTCAACAGCTCGCTCTATCCGGCGAACTTCTACAACGGCAAAGGCATCGGAGATACCAAGGCTAACGGCGGCGTCGCCACGCCTTGGACTCAGAGCTACACGCCGGGTACGAACAACGTCGGTGCGATCGGCGGTAACTGGATCCCGTACAACTTCTTCGTCAACGCGCAGATCAAGATCTAACGATCGCGTCTTTGCGAAGAAGCCGAAAACAGGAGGGGCTCCCGAAGGGGAGTCCCTCCGCTCGTCTTGGCAGGCGCCGTATCGACCCGCAAGAACATCTGCGGGTGACCAAAGCCCTGCACCGGCTGGCGCCGTGCGTTCTGGCGAGCCTCTCCTTGCTGCCCGCGCGCGCCTTTGCCGATACGCCCGCGCCCGCGCGCACGCCGCCCCCGCAAATCGAGCACATCGTCACGACCGCGTTCTGCGCGCGCCTGCACGACCGCGTACGGCCGGCGGTTGCGATGATTCTGCAGAACGACGGCTCGATTGCCAAGAGCAAGCCGCTCTTCAAGAAGTACGCGCGCGGCGTGCTCGGCGCGCAAGACCCCGCCTCGGCGCAATACTCCAACGGTGCGCCGCCGCCGGATTCCGTGTACGCAACGTCGCCGGAGACGAATATGGCGCTGCAGCAGATGTCGTATCTCGTTTCGCCGATCGCGCAGAACGTGCTGGCGGCCGAAAAGCTGCTGACCGACGACGAGTATCTCAAGCCGACCGGTAATCCCGACGGCGACAAGAAACTCGCCCAAATCAAAGACCAGCTGCTGCAAACCATTGCGTTCCAAAGCGCTTCGCTCGATCTCATCAACGGTTGGGTGACGACGCAGCAGATGGGGCAGCTGCAGCACGCCGGCGAGGAATACATCGCGTCGATCAGCAACGGCACCGACTTGTCGAAACCGCTGATTCAGCAGTCGCCCGGCCCGCTGCAGGATCCGAACGCGCCCGGCCTTTCGCAAAACCCGTACAACGTGGATCCTGCGGCAATTCCCGGATTGTCCGTCGGATTCAATCCCCTCTCGCGCATCGTCGACGGCATCGGCTGGCTGCAGACGGAGACGACGAAACGCGAGAATACCGCCGCCACCACTATTACCGCCGCGCTTCAAGGATGCAACAAATGAAGGTTCGTTTTGCGGCAATCGCCGCCGCGCTCACGGTTTCGGGCCTGCCTGCGCTTGCCGCGGCCGACGCTCCGCCGATTCGGCACTTGGTGTACTCGTTCACGTACGGGGCGCAGCAAAATGTCAGCAGCCGCGATCAAGCTGCCGAAGGGACCGATTTGAGCGGAGGCCTTGCCGGCGGGATGAGCTCGGGAATCAGCCATTACGGCGGCAATCTCGGCGACAAGGGCACGATGACGGTCGACGTGCTGCGCGAACAGCCCGATAAGGGGCTCGTCGTCGTCGTGGCCGAGGAT
>JAFAHZ010000229.1 GCA_019236975.1 Vulcanimicrobiota bacterium
GGCGGAACGAGCGAGTCGTCGCCGCAATGGGCCGGCTTACTCGCCATCGTCGAACAACGCTACCACAACGCGCGCATCGCCGACCCGCACGCGCGACTCTACCAGCTGGCGAGTTCGAAGGCGTATCACTTGCTGTTCCACGACATCCTCAAAGGAAACAACGGCATCCGCGACGCGTATGGCACCTTCCCCGGCTACAACGCGGGGCCGGGATTCGATCTCTGCACCGGCTGGGGCAGCTTTATCGGCGACGCTTTGGTGCGAGCGTATTAGGATTTAGAAGCGCTGTTTGAGTGCGGCGGTTTTTCCGCAGAGTGCCGCGGCAAACGCTAAGCCCTTGGGAATCCCGATACCCGATGCGTTGTCGTAGCCGGTCCCTGCCGTGTAGAATGGCGTAATCGCCGCGAATTTGTTGTTGCCGCCGATGACGTCGACGAACGCCGTGCCTTCGCCGAGCGTTCCGAACGCGGCGTACACTGCCGGGTTGACCCATCCGAATCGCCCGCAAATTTGCACGCTTTCGATTAGGGCGGCGGCGGTGATGGCGCTCGACCACGACGTGCCGCCTACCGTTTCGTCGGCGGCGGAGATGTGGAGGTCGTCGTCGACGGCCGGCATCGACAGATCCGGTACGTTGCGATTCTGCGCGGACGCCGCGCCCGCTAGGCCCAACTGATACGACGGAAGGTTCCAAATCGAGGACACACCGCCGCCGCCGGCGCCGACGAAGAGTCCGTTGTTTCCGTTCCACACGACTGGATTGGCGGCACCGGCCGACGTATCGGAATCGCTGCCCCCGATTGCGAGCACGTGCGGATTGCCGGCCGGGACTTGTACGCCCGCAATGTTGCCGTGACCGGCGTTGTAACACGCCGATCCGAGATCGCCGGCCGCCGCGACGAATGTCATGCCGATTGCAGCGGCGCTAATCGCCTCTTGCTCGACGGCGTCGTCGAACGTGGGATCGTCGGATTCGCACTCCCCAAACGACGCGTCAACGACGTCGGCGACGTTGTCGTTGATGGCGCGCTGGTAGCCCGAAAGAATCGAGGTATTGGTAAAGTCGCGCACCTCGTAGTCGACGACGTTTGCCGCGGGCGCGAGCGCGCCCATCGCTTCGACATCGAGCATCCCTTCGGTCGGGTCGCCGCTCGGCGGCGTGGTGGGCGCGACCAGAACTTCTTTGATGCTGCCGGTGCGCGTAATGTCGTTCTGCGTGAAGTACTTGGCGAGATCGACCGGGCTCAGGATGGATTGCGTCAGCACCGCCACCGTGTGGCCGCGGCCGTCGTACCCGTGCTGCACCGGAAGATCGATGCCGTCGGCGATGCCGCGCGGTGCCCAGCCCCCGCTCGGCCCAAACGTCGGCCCGCTCAGCGGCGTTCCCGGTCCGGGGCCGACCGGTGTGGGCGTCGGCGACGCGGTGGGCGACGAACTCGGCGTCGGCGTTGGAACCGTTCCAGTCATGTTCACGTCGTCGACGAACATCGAATCGTATAGCCGTTTTTGACCGTTGCCCGCGACGGCGAAGAAGACGTAGAGGGTGCGGCCCGCTAGCGAATCGAGCTGCCACGCTTGGTGCTCCCAGTGCGGCGCGTTCTCGATTTCCTTGCGCAGCACGATTGCTACTTTTCCGGGCGCGCGCATAAAGCCGATCTCTTGGTAGCCTTGCGACGTCACCTTGAGATTGGACACGCTGTACGTGTGCGCGCGCAATACCGCGTGCTGCGGAATCGTGATCTGCTGGCAGACGGCTTGCAAGCCTTTGACGTTTCCGGCCGATGGAGACGTCGATCCGATCAGCGCGCTGTATTTGCCCTGATACGGATGTTCGCGCGAAATCGCGACTGCGTCGCAGGCTTTCCAATGTTGCAGATGGTGCTCGAATCCGCCGTTTTGAATGACTTGCACCGTCGGCTGCGCGTCGGGCATCGCAACGGTATCGGCGCGCGCATAAACGATCGAGTTGAGTTCCACGTCGCGTACCAGCGGCGCGATCGCCGCGGGAACGCGAACGGGACGGACGTTGGCGTACCGCACGCCGTACTGCGCTTGCACGAAGTCGTGAATCTGCGTGCCGAAGAAGCGCTCCGCCGTCGCCGACGCCGCCGACGCTTCGACGAGCGTGCCGTCGGGCGAGACGGCGATGCTCGAAAATCCCGCACGATGCAGCGCTGCAACCACACGGACGCGTTGCTTCGGCGGCGGTGCGAAACGGCGCACGAACTCGGCGGTCGTGAGAAATCGGCGAAATTGCGGCGAGTGCGGATCGCTCAGCGCGTCGACGAGTTTGACGAGCTCTGCTT
>JAFAHZ010000235.1 GCA_019236975.1 Vulcanimicrobiota bacterium
GCATAGCCGCATCCGCCGCGAACTCGGACTCGCCGGCGAACGCGGGAAGCGGTACTCGTGGGGTTACGGCGCGTGTCCCGAGCTCTCGCAGCACGAGATCGTGTGGCGACTGCTCGATGCCGAAGCCGCGATCGGGACGACGCTGACATCGGCGTATCAAATCGTCCCCGAACAATCGACCGCCGCGATCGTCATGCATCATCCCAACGCCAGTTACTTCAACGCTGCGGCGGTCCGCGAGCTCGTCAGCAGCTAAGGCGCAGGACGTGTCGCGTCGTCCTGAGCGGAGCCAGGATGGCGAAGTCGAAGGACCCCGATATGACCGTTCGCACGATCCTCTATATCGGGCTAGGCGTCTTCGGTTTAATCGTCGCAGTTGCGCTGGCGCGCTCGGCTCATCGTCTCGGTTGGAAGGTGCCGAGTTGGCTCGAGACCGGGATCGGATTCGTCACCAACTTTTTCGATACGCTCGGCATCGGATCGTTCGCGCCGACGACGTCGATGTTCAAGCTGTGGAAGATCGTACCGGACGAGAAAATTCCCGGTACGCTTAACGTAGGCCACGCGCTGCCGACGGTCGTCGAAGCGTACATCTTCATCGCCATCGTCAACGTCGATCCGGTCGTGCTGGCGCTATTCATCGTCGCCTCGATTTTGGGAGCGTGGCTCGGCGCGGGCGTCGTAGCGCGCTGGTCGCGGCGGGCCGTGCAGATCGGCATGGGTGGCGTGCTGGTCGTGGCCGCATCGCTGTTTCTCATGAGTAATTTGAATCTGTTCCCGGCCGGCGGAAACGCCTTGACGCTCAACGGTCCTCTGCTATGGATCGGGCTGGCCGGCAACTTCGCCCTCGGTGCGCTCATGACGCTGGGAATCGGCCTGTACGCGCCGTGCCTGATTCTCGTCAGCCTGCTCGGAATGAATCCGAAAGCCGCCTTCCCGATCATGATGGGCTCCTGCGCATTTCTTATGCCCGTTGCGAGCCTGCGGTTCATGAAGTTCGACGCCTTCTCGCTTCGAGCCGCGCTCGGTTTGACGCTTGGCGGTATTCCCGGCGTGCTGATTGCGGCCTATCTTGTGAAATCGATGTCCCTCGTCGCCGTTCGGTGGCTGGTCATCGTCGTCGTCCTGTACGCGGCAATTGCGATGTTGCGCTCGGCGATTGTGGAAAGAGGGAAGAGTAAGCGGGAGTACGAGTTCGGCGTCAAGTCCGTTCAGGTGGATTCTTTGGCGGATCAAAACGCCCCGGGAAGCGAGCGTCAAGTCATGCTTCCGAAACAACCGGGAAACAAATCATTAAACCCATAAAAGCTATACTCGGATCCATTATGAAAAGGCAAAATAGCGACCCGGTGATTCTCGAACGCCTTTCGAGCCTCAACAAACTGGTCGAGGACAGCATTCAGGCAATAGTAGATCTAACTCGGGGAGTCGGAAAGCGCTTCGACGAAATCGACGTGCGCTTAGATCGCCTCGATAGTCGCTTCGCTCGTCTTGATGACCGGTTAACCGATCGAATCGATAAGTTAGAAGCTCGGTTCAGTCGCTGATTAGTCCCCGGCTCAAGCCGCGACTTCGGCCGAGTGGTAAACGAAGCGCCCGCCGACCATCGTGCCGATGATGGCATATTCCTTATCCCAGAACGAGAGGTCGGCGCGCATGCCGCGCGAGATCCGGCCCATTTCGCCGTCGTGCGCGATCAGTTTGGCAGGCGCTCCGGTCGCTGCGACGATGGCCTGGGCGAACGGAATCTGCGCGTATGACATATAGTTGCGCAGCGCTTCGTCGATCCGGAGCGCGCTGCCCGCGATCGTGCCGTCCGACGCACGCATGAGGCCGCCTTCGATGTAGTATCCGGGGTCCGCCGGCGGCATATTGTCGGTCGCCAGTACGATGCGATCGCCCAGCGTCCGGTGCAGAATATCGATCATCACCGGCGAAACGTGCAGGCCGTCGCAAATCACTTGCACGAGGGTGCGGCGATCCTGGATGAACGCGGCGAGAATCGACGGGTCGCGGTGATCGAGCGGCGGCATGCCGTTAAACGCGTGCGTCAGCGAGCGGAATCCCAGCCCGATGGCGAGCATGCCCTCGCGATAGCGCGCGCTGGTATGGCCCGCCGAACAGACGACGCCGTTTTCTAAGAAGACGCGCAGCGCGTCGGCGGCACCCTCTATTTCCGGCGCCATCGTCACCAGCAGACACGCACCCTTGCACGCGTCGACCATCTCGCGCGCGCGAGCCGCGTTCGCCGGAATCAGCCATTCGTTCCGATGGACGCGGCGAAACTTCGGATTGAGGAACGGCCCCTCAAAATGTATGCCCAAGCAGCGCGCGCCGCGCGGATCGTCTTCCTCGAGTTGATTGGCGGCTTCGACGATTTCGGAAGCGGCGTGCAGCATCGATTCGAACGGCGCCGTCATCACGCCGGCAACGAATCCCGTCGCGCCGACGCGCGCGTATTCGGCCGCAGCGACCGCTACGGCGTTCCCTTGATCGCGATTGAAGAGGAAGTCGCGCGCGCCATTCGTGTGGACGTCGATAAGCCCGGGTGCGATACTGCTTCCCGCCGGCAGCGGGTGGTCGGTTGGACCGTCGGCGGAAAGAACGGCGGCGATGCGTCCTTCTTCGACGGCGAGGCGCCCAAACGTCGACGTTCCGTCGCCGACGGCGATAAACGCGGGGCCGAGGATCATGACCGGCTTCTTCGTCGCCGGACGCCCTAACGCCCCTTGCCGAAGATCCGAGCGAAGAAGCCTTCCTTGGCGGCCGGCGCGATGGCTGGGGACGGCGTTTCCGCCGCGGCGCGCGCGCGTTCTAGGCGCGCCAAGCGCGCCATATGCGTTTCGGCATGCGCGGCCAGCGTCGAACGCAGTGCGTCCATTTCGTTCCATGGCGCCGCGGCTCGCCCGGCGTCGCTCGCCGCAACGTAATCGTTGGCCGAAACCACGAAGACGCGTTCCGTTGCGATCGCCCGATTGCGAAGATATTCGCGCGCCAGTTCGACGACGTGCCGCCGTTCCTTCGGCGACTCGTTGTCGGCGATCGTGTGAGCGAAGATCATCGGTTTGCCGAATTCGGCTACGCGTTCGTACAAGTCCAGTTCCCGATCGGAGAGCTGCCGGGAGAAGAGGCAGAGTACCTCGCTCGCGTGGCCTGCGACGGCGACGTTGACGTCGGCGGCATCGGGGTCCCCCGAGTCGAATGCGGGCGCGTGCACGAGCACCAGTTGTCGCGGCAGCGTCCACGGAACCAACACGAGCACGGCCGTTTCGCAAGCCGCAGCGACCGCTTCCCCAAATGCGATCTCGCGCCACTCACCGTCGGCGTCGAGCTTGTAGGCTCGTTCGTCGTCGCCGTAGCGAACGTGAATGGGAAATCGCACGCTCCCAGCCGGGTCGTCCAGGACGCGACGCCCCGCAAATGCGTTGATGAGACTGCTCTTTCCGCGGCCGATTGCGCCCAGGACGGCTACGCGCCAGCGTTCCGGGCGCAGCCCGATTTTATACGAACTCGGATCGAACGACGGATCCTCGTGCGCGAGGCGGACGGCGTGCGAGCCCGGATCGGCCGGCCCGATCTCGTCTTCGTGCGCCATAAACGACGCTACGACGCGATCGACACTCGCAAGCGCCGCATCGATTGCGGCGCGGCGCACGCGCGCGCCATTTGCGGTTGCCTCGGCTTGGCCCGCTTCGTAGGCGCGCAGCGCGCGTTCGATGCTGCCCAGATCGGCGTCCCGTTTGGCGAGCGCCGCGTGCACGATCGCGCGTCCCAGCGTGTCGTACAGCCGGCCGAGGCGCGCGGCGACGCCGTCGACGAAGGCCCTCACTTCCGCCGCAAGACGTGGAAAAATTTCGGCGCGAAGATCGGCGACGAGCTCGCGCTTCATGTAGCTGCCGGGTGGGCGCGCGGCAAAACGCTGGGCTACGTCGCTCACGAGCGCGATCGCGGGTCCGCCGATTGCCTCGAGCACGACGGTCGCCGCGATGGCGGTTGCGACGTCGCCGCTCCACAGACTCGTTCCCGGCGCAGCGCCGAAGGCCAGTGCGGCCTCGTCGTTGGCGGACCACCGCACGGGCAGCCGTTCGTTCGCGCGTTCGACCGCGCCGAATAGATCCGCGACCGCCGCATCCGCGGTCCGGCCTGCGAACTCCCCAGCCACCTGCGCGAACACGCGGTCCACCACCAAATGCAGCCGCTCGCGGTCGCGCAAGCGCGCTACGTCGGCGATATCGAAGGCCTGTGAAAGCGCGCGCTCCAAATCTTCGGCAAGCGCTCGCCCTCCATCGCTGCGGAGGCGGCGTTCGTGCGCGCTTCGCTCGAGCAGCTCGTCGCGAAAGGCGCGCGCTTCCTCGTCGAGACGCTGCAGTTGCGGTGCGACCGCCGCGCGCCGCTCGGCCAATGCGGAGGTGTCGAGTGCGAGCATGGAGAGATCGCGCTCGATGCGGCTGCGTTCGTCGTTGGCCGCTTCGCTTGCCGCAGCGCCGGCACGGCGTAGTCGCGCACGGCCCGTGCGCTTGATGAGCGACGCGTCCAGTGCGGTCAAAAATGCCGGGAATCGGCTGCGCTCGACGCCGGCCGAATCTCCCGCGGCGACGCCGTCCACGTATTGCCGCGCCGATAGGGCGTAGACGTAGGTGGCGGGCGCGTGCAGCGCGGCCATGCGCGCGATACGATCGTGGGCGTGTTTCCACGCCGGGCGACCGTCGTTCTGCGTTTGATTCCAGAGATCGATTTTCGTCTGCACGATGAAGATGGTATCTATGTGGCGCTGCACGATGCCGAGGAAGGCCGCGTCCCCTTCGCTAAACGGCTGCTGGGTATCGATGAGGTAGAGCACGGCGTCGGCGGAGGGCAAGAACTGCAGCGTGGCGCGGCGGTGCGACGGATTGATCGAAGCTAGTCCCGGCGTATCGGCCACGACGAAACCGCGCTGCAGAAACGGCGAATCGCTTCGCACGACGACGCGCTGCGGGGCCTCCGATTCGACGGCGGTCGTGACCCGGTCGAGTGCATCGATAGGAATGCGCTCGCTGCGACCGTCCTCGTAGTACGCGGTCGCTTCCTCAGCGGCCCCGTATTCGAGTTCGGTGATCGTGGCGGTCGAGGGATTGATGTCGGTGGCGAGCAGCCCGAACTTGCCGAGCAGCGCGTTGAGCAGAAAGGACTTGCCGCTAGAAAACTCGCCGACGACGGCGAGCACGAACTTGCCGCGCGCGAGTCGAGTGCGCGCGGCGCTCAGCTCGGTGCGCCGGCTTTCCGAAAGTTCGTTTTCCAGCGCAAGCAGGCGCGCGACGAGTTCGTCGCGCGCCTGCTCGTAGCGCTGCATCGCATCGCGATCCGCTCTACTCACGTATCAATGCCAATGCCTCGTCCCGATGCCGCTCCATCAGTTCGCGGGTATCGCCTTCCACGTTGAGACGGATCAGCGGTTCCGTGTTCGACGGGCGGACGTTCATCCACCAATCCGGATAGCCGATCGTGACGCCGTCGAGCCGATCGATGTGCGCGTCTGCAAAGTGCTCCTCGAGGCGCCGCAGCCTCGCGGCGACGTCGCTAACCGAGCTATTGATTTCGCCGGACCGAAACCGCGTGTCGATGGGAGCGATGACTTCGCTGACGGGTTTTCCCGCCTCGCTGAAGAGTTCGAGGCATTGCAGGAACGCGATCATGCCCGAGTCTGCGTACCAGTTGTCGCGGAAGTAGAAATGTCCGCTATGTTCGCCCCCGAAGATCACGTCCTGTTCGCGCATGATCGCTTTGATGATCGAATGACCCACCTTCGAGCGGAATGGCACGCCGCCGGCATTGGCGATCAGTTCGGGTACGCTGCGGCTGCAGATGAGATTGTAAAGAATCTTGGCGCCGGGATGCTTCTTGAGGGTATTGAGCGCCACTAAGGCGGTCACCGTGCTGCCGTCGACGAGTTCGCCTTTTTCGTCCACGATGAACATACGGTCGGCATCGCCGTCGAACGCGACGCCGACGTCGCAGCGATGGCGCTTGACCGCCGCTTGCAGATCGAGCATGTTCTCGGGTTCGATGGGACTCGCCGGATGATTCGGAAAACTGCCGTCGAGTTCGAAGAACAGCGGCACGACTTCGCACGGCAAGTTCCGGAACACGTAGGGCACCGTTTCGCCCGCCATCCCGTTGCCGGCGTCGATGGCGATCTTGAGCGGTTTGATTTTCGAACGATCGATGAAGGAGAGGCAGTGATCGGCAAAACCGTCGAGGATATTGCGGTGCGAGATCGTGCCTGCGGTCGTCGCCGGATCGGGAATATCGCCGTCGAGCAACCGGTCGCGGATGTCGGAAAGTCCGCTCTCGAGCGAAATGGCCTGCGCCTCCGAGCGCGTAAACTTCATTCCGTTGTACTGCGCCGGATTGTGGGATGCCGTAATCATGACGCCGCCGTCGAGGCCGTATTTCCCGACCGCGAAGTAGAGTGCGTCGGTCGAAACCAGGCCTACGTCGAGCACGTCGGCGCCGGCCTCCGTTGCGCCTCTCGCCAACGCATCGAAGAGCCGCTCGCCGCTCGGGCGCATGTCGCGGCCGACGGCGATGGAAACGCGGCCCTTGCCGCTGCGCGTTTGCTCTAGCAACGGCACGAAACAGCGGCCGATCGCGTAGGCGACGTCGTCGTTCAACTCGGCCGGATAAATCCCGCGAACGTCGTAGGATTTGAAGATACCGGGGTTTACGTGCGCCTGCATAGCACGAGCCAGTTCGGAGGAAATCATCGGGACACCTAGGCCGTGAGGGCGCCCACATTCCCGCTGACCCGCGTCACGGGGACGCTGCTTCTGACGGCATTTCTGCTGCTGGCACTCGGCTTCGCCGTCGAAGGGGCGTTTCAGACTCGCGCGAGCATCGCTAAGACTTTCGCGCGACAGTCGGAGATTCAGGGCGAGCAGACATCGCTGGAGGAACTGCTGCGGCTGCAGATCGACGAGCAGAACTCGCTGCGCGGCTATTCCCTGACGCACGATTCCTTCTACGTCGATCAGTATCGCACGGCAGCGCTGGAGTTCGACAATCGAGAACGCGCGATCGAGCAGGCGCTCTCGTCCGAAGATTTGGTCACGGCATACCGGCTGCTGCAGCAGTACCGCGAAGATCAGAGTAAATGGCGCGACGACGTCGCCGCGCCGGTATTGAGCCATCCGAACGCGCGACTTTCCGAAATCGACAAGCGCAACAAGTTCTTCAGCGATCAGCAAGCCTCGATCGCCGGGGGCGTCCGGCGCGAACTTGCCGGCGAAAACGACGTGCTCGCACGCGGCACGCAAGCCGAGCTCGACCGAAGCTCCTACGTGCGTTCGTTCTGGCTGCTCCTTTTCGGCCTCTTAGCCATTCTCTTCAACGCTTTTCGATCGCGTCTTTATCGAGAGCTCGAGGAAGAGCGAACGACGACGGAAATCCTCCAGCGCGCCTTCCGCAGCGAAGCCATCCCTTTGCCGAACTGCGAGGTCGGCGGGGCGTACGTTTCGGCGAGCAGCCATCTGGCCGTAGGAGGCGACGTCTTCGACGTTTACCGGCTTTCCGGAAACTTGGCGCTTCTGTCGATCGCCGACGTGAGCGGCAAAGGCGTGGATGCCGCAGTCCTCACCGCGTTTATCAAGTTCACGATACGAGCGATCGCACTGCGCCGGCGCGATCCGGCCGGAATCCTCAGCGAGTTCAATACGGCGTTCTCGCAAGCCGTTGAAAATCCGTATCTCTTCGTTTCGATGTGGGTCGGTCTGCTCGATACCGATACTTTCTTACTGCGGTATGCCAGTGCGGGGCACGATTCGGCGTTCGTTCGTCGTTCCAATAACGTGCATCAGCTTCCGGTAACCGGTCCGATCCTCGGGGTCATGGAAGAACCGTTTGAATCCAAGCAAACGAACCTGGAAGCGGGCGACCTGCTGGTTCTTTCGACCGACGGTTTGACCGAGGCGCGTACGCGATCGGGGCGGCAGCTTCAAGAAACCGGCGCGATGGATCTGATCGCACGCGGCAGCGAGCGTGCGCAAGAACTTGCCGACGAGATCGTCGCAAGCGTCCGGGCGCTCAGTCGCAACCGGCTTCGCGACGATCTCGCAATCTTGGTCGTGCGGCCGCTCCCGCGTGGAGGCGCCGATGGCTAAGTTGCCGGCGCTGATCGTCTTACTGGCGTTAACGGCCGCATCCACGCCGCTGGCCTTGGCCGCACCGCAGTGCGCGGTTCACGCCGGCGACCGTCTCGTGCTCTACGGCTCGGGAGACGACCCGGACGTACTGGCCTGGGATTCACGCTTCCGGCTACGCGAGTATCACGCGGCGTCGTTTGACGAAGCCGAACAACTGCTGCCGCACGCGTCCGTCGAGCCGGCGGGCACGCGCGCGGTGGTCGAAACGTGCGTCGCCGCCTTCGTCCAATCGCCGCTCTTCAGCCAACCCGAAGACGCCGTCGGTATCATGGTGCTTAGCGGCAGCGATCGCGGCATCGGTAAATGGGTGCTCGGCTCCGACGTGCGCGTCGAACGGGCCGTAAAAAACCGCACGTCATCCATGCGCTAGCGATCGACCGCGGCAAACACGCGCGTCGTCCCGTCGGGCAGCGTCAATCGTTGCATCGCCACGCCGTACGTTTGTTCGAGAACGTCGCTCGCGAGAACGCGATCGGGCACGTCGAAAGCCGCCAGACGGCCGTCTCCGAGCAGCGCGATCCGGTCGGCGTATGCCGCCGCATCGTTGACGTCGTGCATGACGCATGCGACCGTCTTTCCGGTGCGCGTTTGCGCGCGTAAGAGCGAGAGAATCTCGTGAGCGACGCGGAGATCGAGGTGGCTCGTCGGCTCGTCGAGCAGCAAGACCGGCGTTGCCTGCGCGAGGCCGGCCGCTATCCAGACGCGCTGGCGCTCGCCCGTACTCAGCGTCCAAACGAAACGTTCGGCAAACGCGTCCAGCCCGAGAGAATGCAGTGCCGACGAGACCGCGTCGTCGTCTTCGGGCCGCTCGCGCCACTGCCACCAGCGGTGATGCGGAAAGCGTCCAATAGCCGCGACGTCTCGCACGCGCAACGCTTCGAACAGCACGTCGTCGCTCGTAACCATTGCAATTGCCAGTGCGCGACGCAATGGCGCCATCGTGGAGACGTCGCGCCCGTCGACGGTAATGCGTCCTGCCGCCGGAGGATGCAGGCCCGCGATCGCGCGCAGCAGCGTCGTTTTGCCCGCGCCGTTCGGGCCGACGATGGCGACGAATTCGCCGCTTGCGATCGATCCGTCGATGCCGTCGAGGAGCCGCCGGCCGCCGACGTCGAGCGCGACGCTTTCCAGGCCGATCACGACGCAGTGCGATCCCGCAAGTAAAGATACAGAAAGGCCGGAACGCCGACGAACGCGAGCAGGACGCCGATGGGAAGTTCCGCCGGCGCGACGATCCACCGGCACGCGGCATCGGCCAGCGCGCACAAGCCGGCACCGGCTAGCGCGCACGCCGGCAACATCGCGCGTGCGTCGGAGCCCACGAATCGACGCGCGACGTGCGGGACGAGCAATCCGATGAAGCCGACCATTCCGGCGAGTACGACGCTGCTTGCCGCCAGCAGCGATGCGCCGGCGAGAATGCCCCACTGCGCGCGCTCGACGTCGACGCCGACCGTGCGCGCGCGCACGTCACCGATACGCAGCGCGTTGAGCGCCGGAATCGACCACGCGGCTAGCGCGCACCCGGCGGCGACGTACGGGGCCGTGGCGGCGAGGTCGCGCCATCCGCGTCCGGCCATGGTGCCCGCCAGCCAAGCCACGATTTCGCCGGCATAGTTACTCGATTGAGCGCGTATAACCGCGAGCGCGACGATTGCCGAAAATAATGCGGAGAGCGAAACACCCGCGAGAATCAAACGCGTCGGGTCGATGCCGCCGCCGCGCCGCGCGAGCGCGGCAACTGCCAGGGCCGCCGCGATTCCGGCAACGAATCCGATCGCCGGCGTAAACGCCGCGGAGACCCCCGCCAGAATTGCGAGCGCAACGGCGACGGCGGCGCCGGCGCTTACACCGGTAAGATACGGATCGACGAGCGGGTTGCGCAGCATCCCTTGCAGCATCGCACCTGAAATTGCGAGGCCGGCGCCGACGACGCCCGCGATGCAGACGCGCGGCAGCCGTAGCTGCCACACAATGGTGACGATCGCGGGGTCGGCCTGGCGGTGCAGCAGCGCCGCAGCAACGTCGACGGGGGAAAGCGCCGTTCCGCCGACGAGCAGGCTCGCCATAGCCGCCGCTGCGGCGAAGACGGCGAGGGCCGATAAGCGCGACGTTACCGTGTGCGCAGCTCCACGGTAGCGCCCGGACCCGGCATCGGAAACCCGTTATAGACGGCGTACCGGTCGTCGAGTACGTTGTATCCGCGAACCGTCAGCAGCAGCCGCGGCGCGACGCGAAAACCGGCGTAGACGTCGACGGTGGTAAAGGCTCGGGACTGCGCCCACCACGGCTCGTACGAAGCCGCCGGATCCAGTTGCCCGTCGCTCGTAATCGTGACGCCGAATCCGTCGAAGCGATTCGACGGGGCCGTGAGATAGCGAAAATCGAGCGTCGACGCAAACACCGGGCCGCGATTGGCCAGCCGACTACCCGTATCGAGGTCTTGCGCGCGATAGAGATTCGTGACGTTGAAGGTCGTGACGAGGTGTCTTTGCGGTGTCGTTTTGAATGCAAGGGTCCACCCTGCGATCGATGCGCGTCCGACGTTTACGGGTTTGAAATCGCTCTTGGCAGCGTCTTCGTCGACGATGAGATTGGAACCGGACGTCGTGAACCAGCCGGCGGAGAACTCCGCCGCACCGCTGCGCTCCACGAAGGTTGCATCGCCGACACGCGTTCGTTCGGGCACCAGCTGGTCGTTGGAATACACGCCTTGCGGCGGATAGAACAGCTCCTCGGCGGTCGGCGCACGAAAGGCGGTCGCCGCGTTGAGTTTGAGCTGCAAACCGCCGGCGATTGGAAGGATGCCGCCGATCGAAGGGGACAGCGCGCCGCCCGACGCGGTCGCGAGCGAGTTGAGATCGCGCTCGCCGCGTAAACCGGCGTAAACCGCCGCGCCGTTGCTCCAGAACCATTGCGATTGTACGTAGGCCGCCGATTGCGAGTACGAGTTCGGCGTGACCGACGTTTCGAACGCGAGCGGGCCGCACGCTCCGTAACCGTATTGTCCGACCGAAGGCGGACAGGCGCTGCCCGTTCCGCCATCGATGCGGTCGTTTCCGCCCGAAAGATCGATGCCGTACGTAAGACGGCTGCGATCGTCGCCGGCTACGTTGTTGAGTTCGAGCATCGCGCGTCCGTCGTTCAATGCCTGCTCGTATGGGGGCGGCGTACGTTTGGGCGCCGGGAGCGTTACCCAGTTCGGGCACGCGGTGTCGACCGGCGAGTTGCAGGTATAGCCGAAGTCCTGAGACGAGCCGCCGATCGCGGCGGTAAAGGTCGCTCGCGGCGAACGATGCTGCAGCCGAAGCCGAACGTCGCGCGACGTCGTGTTCTGACGTCCGGTCGGTGACGTGAATCCGATGGGTCCCGGATCGCCGACGTTTGCATCGGTGAGATCGGCCAAAAATAAGAAATCGTTGGCGCCGGCGCCGTGCGAATACGTCAGCGTGCCGCTGGTCAGCGCGCCATCGGCGTTCGTGCGCGAGAGCCCGCCCGGCAGTCCGTACCCGTTAGCGGCGTACGTTCGCGCGTAGGAGAAATACGGGGTTTGCAGGCGATAGTTCTGTTCGCCGAACGAGCCGGTCGAAAGCGTTGCCGTCGTTGGAGCGGCGCCGGTCGTAATGATGTTCACGACGCCGCCGATGGAACCGGAGCCGTACAACGTCGAACCGCCGCCCTCGACCACTTCGATCCGGTCGACCCCGGCGGTTGCGAATTGTTCCAGGTTGACGTTTTCGATTTGCGAGCCGGCGACGGGTAGCCCGTCGAGTAAAACGAGCACTTGCAGCGCCGAGCTGCCGCGAATGCCGACCGAAGCGAACGCGCCGAACGGGCCGTATCGCTCGACGTTCACCGCCGGTACGGATGCGAGCGCGTCGGCTACGGTGCGATATCCATTGCGAGCGATATCCGCCGCGGTAACGACGTATGTGGTCCGCGCGGCGCGAGCCGCCGACTCATAACCGCGATCGCTGGTGACGACGTGCGCGATTTCGGGCAGGGGTGAGGGGCTGGGTGAGGATGACGCAGCGGCGAGTGCGGCCGCCGCAAAGAGAACGAACATCGCAAATCCTTCCTTGACGCGAGGCGGATAGGAATGGCTTGCGACGGTATCCTGACTTAGCGGATCAAAGCTTCGGATGCTTCCGGTGCCCGGTGCCTTCCAGTTCGTGCGAACCGTGACGATCGGGCGGCTCCCCGCATACAGTGGCGCGACCGTGCCGGCTTCAAACCGGCTTCCCGCGCGCAAACCTTTAGGCGCTTAGGCTTGGCAGCGGGACCCCGCGCTTCCTGGTCGCGAAGGGTCGGGCGGATGAAAGCCTTGGTTACCGTAATGGCCTGCGTTCTGCTCGCCGCCTCGCCGTCGCCGTCGCACCCGAGGATCGTGGCGCTGGTTCCGTCGTTCGTCGAGGACCTCTTTGCAATTGGCGCGGGGCCGCAAGTCGCCGGCGTTTCCGTCTATTCCGGCAACGTGCCGGGTACCAAGGATTTGCCCGTCGTGGCCGACTTTTCGAGCGTCGACACCGAGAAGATCGTCGCGCTGCATCCCGATGCCGTCCTCGGCATTCCGGCGCAGGCGCGGCTGGTCGAACCGCTGCAGCGCGCCGGCATCAACGTCGTTCTCGTGTCCGACGACGGCTACGCAGATATTTTCACGGACATCACCGTCGCCGGCGACGTCAGCGGTCACGCGCGAGAGGCCGGCGAGCTCGCCGCACGTCTCGTCAAGGAAACCGACGCCATCGTTGCGCGAACCAAGGGGTTCAAGCGCGTTCCGTCGGTTTTCGTCGTACTGGGAACCGGGCCGATCTGGACGGTCGGTCCGAAATCGTACATCGCGCGTTTGATCGAGCTTGCCGGCGGACGGAACGCGGCCGGCGATCTCGGCATGGCGTACGGTCAATACAGCGCGGAAGCGCTGTTGCGCGCGCAGCCCGATGCAATCGTGACCGATCCGTCGGTGCATTTGGACGCAGTCCTCGGCGGCGAGCCGTGGCGCAGCCTTACTGCCGTGCGTCTCGGGCACGTCTACACGGTAAATCCGGCGGCGATGCTCGAACGGCCCGGACCGCACTATAACGAGGGACTACGCTGGCTGGTCGAACGGCTGACGCCACTCGGGACGTAGACGCGCACCGCGCGATCGTCGTCGCCGTCGATACGGACGATCCGAAGCGCCCGCTCGAACCGGAGCTCGGCGAGTTCGCCGCGCTCGCCGAAGCCGCGGGAGCGCAGGTCGTGGATATCGTCGTTCAAAAGCGCGATGCGGTCGACGCGGCAACGCTCGTTGGAAGCGGAAAAGCGCGCGAGGTTGCCGAGCGCGCTCGGGAACTGCGCGCGGGGCTGCTGCTGGTGCTCAACGATTTGCGTCCGCGCCAGCGCAAGAACCTGGAACGGATCGTCCCGTTGCCCATCGTGGATCGTACGATGCTCATTCTGGACGTTTTCGCGCGGCACGCGCGCAGCCGTGAAGGCAAGCTTCAAGTCGAGATGGCGCAACTGCGCTATCGCCAATCGAACCTCATCGGCGTCGGAGCCGATTTATCGCGGTTGGGCGGCGGTATCGGCACGCGGGGCCCGGGCGAAACGAAACTCGAAGTCGACCGGCGGCGCATCAACGCGCGCGTCGGCGTGCTGCGGCGGCAGCTCGAGGACGTGCGACGCCAGCGCGCGGTGCGGCGCGCGGCGCCGCATCGCGAGCCGCTCGTCGCGCTCGTCGGGTATACCAACGCCGGGAAGTCGTCGCTGCTCAACGCTCTGGCGCATAGCGATGCGTTCGTCGCAGACCAGCCGTTCGCGACGCTCGACCCGACGGTTCGCCGCGTGTACCTCCAGCCCGATGCGTACGTCCGCGTGGCGGATACCGTCGGCTTCATCACCGACCTTCCAAAGGATCTCGTCAATGCGTTTCGCGCGACCCTCGAAGAGCTGCGCGACGCGGACGCACTCGTGGAGGTGCTCGATGCGTCCAGCTCGGATTGGCCGCGCCAGCGCATCGCGGTCGAAGCGCTGCTGCACGAGCTGGAGCTCGACCGTAAGCCGCGCGTCGTCGCGTTCAATAAATGCGACGTGTCGCCGTCTCCCCCGCAGGAACCGGGCGCGCTCTGCGTGTCGGCCAAAACCGGGGCGGGCCTAGCGGAACTGCGCGCGGTGCTCGCGCGCGTGTGCGATGTGTAGATTCGCCGCCTTCCTCGCGTGTCTGGTTACGCTTGCGGCGTGCGCGCGCAACGCCGACGACGCCTTCGTCGCCGCAGCGCGGCGCGTTCGTCCGTCGGTCGTGCTGCTGAAGATGAAGGTGCCGCCCGAGCACCGCAAAGATACGTACGACGATGCTTACGCGAGCGGATTCGTCGTTGCGTCGGGCTCGTGGGGAAGCGACGTACTCACCGTGCAGCACGCCATCGACGGCGCCTGGGACATCTCGATCACCGTCGACAACCGCGTCCGGGCGCCGGTGCGCGTGATCGCATCTGACGCGGATCTCGACGTCGCTCTGATCCGTACGCCAAAAGCGAACTTGCCGGCCATCGCGCTCGGCTCGTCGGCGCGGCTGCGCGACGAACTGGGACGCCAAGTAGGGCTCGTCGGCTATCCCATCCCCGACGAGTTCAGCGACGAAGGCTTGGGGTTGAACGCGTCGATCGACGATGGGCGGTTGTCTTCCATTCGCCCAGATGCCCTGGAGGTCACGTTGTCGATCGTTCCGGGCGAAAGCGGTGCGCCCGTGTTTATCGCCGATACCGGGGAAATCGTGGGCGTCGCCGAGTCGCGCTTCGACGAGGAGCGCAGCATCGGTTTTGCGCTCCCCATCGACGACGCCAAGAAATTTCTTCACAAGGTAGACGCCGAGCACGGTTTCTAGCGCACGTGCGCTATTGACCGGGAATCGGTTTGAACCAGAGGCCGCCGATTTTTCCCGTAGCGGGGTCGATGGCGATTTGCATGGCGAGCGGGCCATCTTTGAAGGCGACCACGTAGACGTACACCTTGTACGTTCCGTCGGACGTGATCTGCGCGAGCTTGAAACCGGTCGGTGGTCCCAGCGGCGAAAGTTGCGAGGCGAGGTTCTTCGCGATCGCGTCGGTGAGGGCCGCATTCATCTTGCCGTCCAGCTGGGTGCGGTCGAACTGACCGGTTTGCGCCTGGTGCAGCAGGTCTTTCGCGCGCGCGGTAATCGCCGGATCCTCGCTCGGCAGCGCGACGGGTGAGGCGGACGGTGCCGCGCTTTGCGCCGAGGCGATGGCGGGCAGCAGCACCGCGAGCGCGAGGGCCGGAACGCTAAGAATTCTCATGAATCTCCTAAGCAGGCGTACGATGGGTTATTGCGGAGGATTAAAGCTCAGGGTCGCTATTTTCCCGTCGCTGCCGAGCGTAAGCGTCTCCTCGATCACCGCCGACTTGAACGTCACGTGAAACTCGTACACGGTCGACGAATCGATTCCGGTCTTGCTTTCCAGATCGAACGATACCGGCGTACCCAGCGGCCGCAGCTGCGCGACCAGACCGGCGACGGCGTCCTCGTCCATTTGCGCGTCCAGTTTATCGCTGAACTGTGCGCGATCGAAATGCCCCGATTGGGCTTGCGTCAGCAGCGTCCGTGCCAGCTTCGCGACGTCGTCGTCGGATTGCGCCGAGACTGCGAGAGGCAGCAGGCAGCAACCGAGCAACAATGCGGCAAACCGGCGCGCGAACGACATGCCCGAAGCTTCGCTGCCTACGCGTGCGGCACCGTCTTGATCGCGCCGCGGTCGCCGACCCACTGCAACGGCGGTATTGCAAACCACTGCGCCATGGCGTTGAGGTGACCGGCGTACGTGGAGCGCAACTCGGCAAAGCGCTTCCACGCTTCCTCGCGCTCCGCAAGCGCGTAGCCGGCGCTTTGCAGGCGATCGCAGGCGCGCTCGAACTCCTGGCGCTCGACGCCCGGAGCCTTGTCACCCGCACCCAAACGATAGTAGTGCGACAAATCGCCGGCCGCATGCCGCCCGAGATTGTAGAAGAGTCGCGCTTGTCCGTTGCGCGATCCGGCAACGGTGGTCATGAGCAGCGTTGAAGCATCGAGCAGCGTGCCGAGCGTGCCCACCCACGATTCGTAGTCGTGGCTCGAGCGAAAGAAGCTCAAGACGGGGTACGCTAGGTGGCTTTCCATAAGCTGGGCGACCCAGCGCTGCGCGTCGATCAGCACGCGATCGAGGTCGTCGCGCGTTTCCGAATATCCCGCGATGCAGAGCAGATTGACCCCGCTGGGCGGCGTTCCGGCGCGGGCGCCGACGATGACGACGAACTGCTCGCGCGTTTGAAACCACCCGAAGAGCGCGAAAAGGTACGCCGTGACGACGGAAAAGATGCCCAGGCCCGTCATGGCGGCGACAACCGAGAAGAGGCGCGTTCCGGCCGTTTTCCCGACGATATCGCCGAAGCCGACCGTGAGTGCCGACGTCCCCGCAAAGTAGATCGCTTCGCCGAGTGAGTGCACGGGTGGAGCGAGACCGCCCCGCAAGCCCCAAAAGATGAAGCCGTAGCCGACGATGATGAGCGATGCCCAGATGCCGAGCAGCAGCACCAGCGTAAAGGGAGCAAAAACCGCGAGGAAATCCTCGCGGCCGCTGTCGTTGCGCGGATAGAGCTTCCAGGCTAGATCCGGCCACAGCCGCCATATTCCGCGCCACACCACAAAACTGACTCGCCAGCGCTTACCGACCGCGCGCGGAACGATGACGGATTGGAAGACGTCGTTGAGCGCGGCGACGACGGCGCCGATTCCGACCACGATGCTGAGGATGTTCGCGACCACGATTCGAACGTTCGCCCCCTATGGCGGTGATCTTCGTAACCGGTCCGGCGCGCTCGGGGAAAAGTGCCTTCGCCGTGCGGCTTGCCTTCGAGTGCCGGCGCGAGGTCACATACGTTGCAACGGCGGCGCACGATCCCGAAGACGCGGAGTGGACCGCGCGATTGACGCGTCACGTGCGCGAACGCCCGGCCGAATGGCGAACCGTGGAAACCGCCGGGATGACGCATAGCGCGCAGTGCGATCTCTTCGCGTCCGCGCTGCCGTCGCAGTGTTTGCTGGTCGACGCGCTCGGAACGTACCTTTGGGCACGCATTCGCGCGCGTATCGAGCTGCTCGAAGTCGATTACGCCGTCATGGAGGCGGCACTCGCCCGCGATGCTTCCGAACTCGTCGACGCGCTGCTCGCGTCGCCGGCGCACGTCATCGTCGTTAGCGAGCAGATCGGTTGGGACGTGCCTCCTTCCGATCACGCCAAGCGGCTCTACCGCGATTCGCTCGGGCGCATGGCGCAGCGCTTGGCCAAAGCCGCCGATCGTGCGTATCTCGTCGTCGCCGGCTACGCCATCGACTTGCGCGCTATCGGCGATCCGGCGTGAGCCAGGCGCTCGTTCTCATCACGTTTCTCGCGGCCGTCGTCTTTTTGACGGTGGTCGCGCGCCGCTTTCGCATTCCCTATCCGATCGCGTTCGTGATCGGCGGCGTCGCACTGGCGTTCAGCCGGCATTTGCCGCGTCCGCACCTCGAACCCGACCTGATCTTGCTGCTGATTCTGCCGCCGCTGCTCTACAGCGCCGCGTGGACGACGGACGCCCTCGAGTTGCGGCGCAACATTCGTCCCATTTCGCTCCTGGCGATCGGATTGGTCATCTTCACGACGGCCGCCGTAGCGGCGTTCGCACACTATCTCCTGGGCTTCGGATGGCCCTTGGCCTTTACGCTGGGGGCGATCGTTTCGCCGCCCGACGCCGTCGCCGCCGAAGCGATCTTCGACGAAATCGCTATTCCCCGTCGCGTCGCCGCGGTAATTAGCGGCGAGTGCCTGTTCAACGACGCCACGGCACTGGTGCTGTACCGCTTTGCCTTGGCGGCAGCGGTGACGGGAGCGTTCTCGCTGACGCAAGCGAGTATATCGTTCTTCGTGGTCGCGGCGGGCGGCGTAGCAATCGGTATCGTCACCGCCTTCGCGGTGGAAGTTCTGATGCGATATATCACTCGCCACGGCTATAGCGATCCGATGATCGCGAGCTTGGTGTTTCTGCTCTCGCCGTTCGTCTCGTACGTCCCTGCGGAAGCGCTCCACTTCTCCGGAGTGTTGGCTGCGGTTGTTGCCGGACTCGTGTCGAGCCGGCGATCCAGCGAGTTCATCGATTCCGAAACGCGCCTGCTGGGCGGCTCCGTGTGGCAGCTGCTGACCTTCGTCCTCAATGCGTTCGCGTTTCTGTTGATCGGTTTGGAGCTGCCGGAGATCCTGCGCGAGCTGTTTCCCCACGTGCGCGATTACGCGTTGTACGGTTTGGCGCTATCGGCGATGGTCATCATCGTGCGCATTCTCTGGGTCTTTCCGGCGACGTGGATACCGCGTCTGCTGAGCGCGACGCTGCGCCGCAAGGATCCGAGCCCGCCACCCGGCTCGATCTTCGTTTTAGCGTGGTCGGGCATGCGCGGCATCGTGTCGCTGGCGGCAGCGCTCGCGTTGCCGTATTCCTTCGCCGGCAAGCCGTTTCCCGAGCGCGGCGCGACGATTTTTTTCACCTGCTGCGTCGTATTCGTGACGCTGGTCCTGCAGGGCTTGACCCTAGGACCAATCGTCGAATGGCTGGGCGTCGCCGAGACGAGCAAGGCGGCGCGCCGCGAGTCGCTGTTGCGCATCCGCGCGCTCGAGGCCGGCCTCCGGCGTTTACGCGACGTCGAAGACGAACACCGGGGGGCGCTTGAGGCCGACATCGCGGGCCGGCTCATGGAGGAGTACCAGCAGCGCATCGACGTGTTGCGCGGCCGCGCGTCACCCGACGGCTCGTCCGACTTTGCTCGCGCCGGCACGATCGACCGGCGTTTGCAACGGGAAGCGCTCGACGCCGAGCGGCGGACGATCACGGCGATGCGCAATGAAGGCGAGATTCCCGACAATATCTTCCGGTCGATCGAGTACGACCTGGACTTGGCGGCGCTGCGCCTCGCCGGCTGAATTACGTGGCCGGCGACGGACTCGCGGAAACCGGCGGGGCGGAGGCTGCGGGCGAGCCTGAGGGCACCCCGGTCGGCGCCGAGGTCGGCGCCGGGGTCGGAGTGGCCGGCGGCGGCAGCGTCGGAACGCCTTGAGGACGCACCGAAGGCACGAGCCGCACGTAGCCGACCGAAATCGCTTGATCCTTTAATACGGTGGTGTCGGCGGTCGCGCTGTCGTATCCCGGGGCGCGCGCCGTCACGGTTTGGTCGCCGGCGGGAACGCGTGCGAGCGTGAAGGCTCCCGCCGGGTCCGTCGACGCGGTGTAGAGCGAGCCGACGGAAACGAGCGCGCTCGGAATCGGGCGGTTGGTCATCGCGTCGAGCACGCGTCCGGTGACTTGGCCGTAGTCTTGCACGCCGACGACGCCGGGCGTAGGCGAGCACCCGTCTCCTAAGGCAAAGAGCAGCAGCATCCCGAGAACAGCGTAGCGCATAACGTACCAGGTATAGCGAACCGAAGGCCAAAACCCCTGTCCTGGCCATGTCACCGTACGTACCGGTCGCGATTTACCTCTGCGTCGCGCTAGCGGCAGCGCTGCTCTTTACGGTGCTTCCGGGCTTGGTCGCGCGCCGCAAGCCGAACCCGCAGAAGCTCGAAGCGTACGAGTGCGGCGTCGAGCCGACGTCGGCGGTGTCCGGCCGCTTTCCGGTACGGTTTTATCTGATCGCGATGCTGTTCGTGATCTTCGACGTCGAAGCGGCGTCGTTCTATCCGTGGGCGGTCCAGATGCACGCGCTTCGCGTCTTCGGACTGCTCGAAATGATCGTCTTCATCATCGTGCTCGCAATCGGTTACGCCTACGTCTGGAAAAAAGGAGGTTTCCAGTGGAGGTAGGCCCGGGACAATTTTTGCTGGCCCGTTTGGACGACGTCGCGCGGTGGGCGCAAAGCTCGTCCGTCTGGCCGCTGACGATGGGCCTGGCCTGTTGCGCGATCGAAATGATGACGGTCACTTCTTCGGAGTACGATATCGCGCGTTTGGGCTCCGAAGTCTTCCGCAGCTCGCCTCGCCAAGCGGACCTCATGATCGTATCGGGCCGGGTGGCTTGGAAGATGGCGCCCGTCGTGAAGCGCCTCTACGATCAGATGGCGGATCCCAAATGGGTGATCTCGATGGGCGCGTGCGCGAGCTCCGGCGGTATCTTCGATAACTATGCCGTCGTGCAAGGCATCGATACGATCGTGCCGGTCGACGTCTACGTTCCCGGCTGTCCACCCACGCCCGACGGTCTGCTGTACGCGGTGAACTTGATTCAGCAGCAGATCCGCGAGGGTGGCCGCGGCGGCATCCTCGCCAGATCGTAAGGTAGATTCCAGTCATGCCCAGCACACAGACGCCCCCGCTTGCAGGCGCCGCGATCGATCCACCGAGCCTTCGTCCGCCGATCGACGACGCCGTTATCGAGCGCGTCGAGCCGGAAACGCTGCGCGCTCGCTTGAGCGCTCTTAAGGCCGAAGGGTATTCGATGCTGCTCGATTTGGGTGCCGTCGACTATTCCGAACGCACGCCGCGCTTCGACGTCGTCTACCATCTGCTGAAAATGCCCGTAACGCCGTCGTCCGTCGAGTCGGTCGGAAAACCGGCGCGCGTGCGCGTGCTGTGCGGCGTGAACGGCCCGCAGCCGCACGTGCCCAGCGTGATGGATCTCTGGAGATCTGCGGACTGGGCGGAGCGCGAAGTCTTCGATCTCTTCGGCATCACCTTCGACGGCCACGCCGACTTGCGACGCATTCAAATGCCTTACGATTGGGAAGGTCATCCGCTTCGCAAGGATTATCCGGCGCGCGGTGCCGCGCGAGAACGTTCCCCGCGTCCGTCGTTCGCGAACAAATCGAACGTGCAAGCCGGGACGCCCGCGTCCGGACGCACGCTCGAAGCGCTGCAAGAGCAAGTCAAGCGTGCGCGCGAGGGCAAGCTGCCATGAGCATGTCGACGCAGCCGCTGACGCCCGAGATCGTCAGCCAGGAAGGCAACGCGATGGTGCTCTCGATGGGGCCGCAGCACCCGTCGACGCACGGCGTCTTGCAGATCATGCTCGAGATCGAGGGCGAAAGCGTGGTCAAAGCCGAGCCCGAAATCGGCTACCTGCACACCGGCATCGAGAAGACGGCGGAAGGCCTCTTCTGGTCCCAAGCGCAGACCGTCATCGAGCGCATGGATTATCTCGCACCGGAATCCAACGCCCTCTGCTACGCGCTGGCCGTCGAGAAGCTGCTCGGCGTGACCGATCGTATTCCTCCACGCGCGCAGGTCGTGCGCGTGATGCTCGCGGAGCTAACCCGGATTGCGTCGCACTGCGTCTGGCTCGGTACCCACGGAATCGACCTCGGTGCGATCTCGGTCTTCTTCTACTGCTTCGACTTGCGCGAAAACGTGCTCGATCTCCAAGAGGCGGCCGGCGGTGCGCGCATGCATCCGAACTACGTCAGGGTCGGCGGCCTGAACGGCGACCTGCCCGACGGTTTCCTCGACAAGCTCGACGCCTTCATCGCGAAGTTTCCGGGACGGATGCGCGACCTTCGCGGGCTCTTGCAAGCCAACCCGATTTTTCAAGATCGCACGATCGACGTCGGGTTTCTTTCGCCGGAAGAGGCCGTGCAGTGGAACGTGACCGGGCCGTCGCTTCGCGGCAGCGGAATCGCGTACGACGTGCGTAAGGCGTTTCCGTATTGCGGCTACGAGACGTACGATTTCGATATTCCGACGCGTGCCGAGGGCGACGCGTACGCACGCTTTCTCGTCAGGCTCGACGAAATGGAGCAATCGCACCGGATCGTCGTGCAGACGCGCGAACGCCTCAAAACGCCGGGAGCGGTGCTTTTGGACGATCCGAAGATCGTCGCTCCGCCCAAAGAGACGATCGCGCTTTCGATGGAGGCGCTGATCCATCACTTCAAGATTATTAGCGAGGGTTTCCGCGTGCCGCCGGGCGACGTCTATCAGCCGATCGAAAGTCCGCGCGGCGAGCTGGCTTACTACGTGGTGAGCAATGGCGAAAACCGTCCGTACCGCGTACGGACGAGGCCCCCGAGCATGTACAATCTGCAGGCGCTCAAAGGCATCGCCCCCGGAAATCTCATCGCCGATTTGGTCGTGATGATCGGCTCGCTGGATCCCGTGTTCGGCGAGGTGGATCGATGACTGGGTCCGGCACGAGCGAGCGCGAGCAAAATTTCCCCGCGTTGCTCGAACGGCTGCGCCCGGAATGCGAGCAGCTCGTCGCGCGGTACGAACGCAAGCGCTCGGCGCTGTTGCCGATTTGCCACTTGTTTCAGCTGCACGAAGGCTTCGTCAGCAAGGAGGCGATGCGCGCGGCGGCCTCGATGCTCGATCTGACGCCGGCCGAGGTAGAAGGAACGGTCTCGTTCTACACGCTGTTTTTCCGCCGGCCGGTCGGGAAATACGTGCTGCAGGTGTGTCGCGGCTTGGCGTGCTCCATCAACGGTGCCGAAGATCTCATGGCGTACTTCCGCGAGAAGCTCGGCGTCGGACACCTTCAGACGACCGCCGATGGTACGTTTTCGTACGAAGAAGTGGAGTGTCTGGCGGCGTGCGATCGCGCGACCTGCATGCAAGTCAACCTCGAGTTCGTCTACGACCTCACGCCGCAGAAAATCGACGAGATGCTTGCGGCGATGCGGGCCGGAACCTACGCGACGTCGCCGATGGCTCAAACCGAAGCGCCGGCAGCGACGTGGAGCGTTCCGCAGGACGATCAAGTCGCCACCGGCCGAAAGTCAAGCGGAGCGCTCGGTCAGCCTAGTCCGAACAACGCGGGCGGTGTCGGCGACGAAAGCGGAATCATCATGCTCGATCGCATTCTCGCCGGGGACGTGGGATTCTACGAGCGCACGTCCGAGCGCGCGGTGCGCGATTCGCGCGCGGTCACCGAAGTCGTGGAAGCGGAAAAGAACGGCGGCAATGGCGCAAGTCACTAAGGTTTTGACGGCCGGAATCGGCGAAGCGAACCTGCGCGATATCGGCGTGTACCGCGAACGCGGCGGCTACAAGCAATGGCAGCGCGCGATCCGGGAGCTGCAACCGGCCGACGTGCTCGATCTCTGCGACAAGTCCGGATTGCGCGGCCGCGGGGGTGCCGGTTTCCCCACGGGTCGCAAATGGCAGTTTCTTCCCAAGGATAAAGCGCTGCGCTATCTCGTGTGCAACTGCGACGAAGCGGAGCCCGGCACGTTCAAGGACCACATGCTTCTCGAAGAAGCGCCGCACCTCGTACTCGAAGGGATACTGCTCGGTTCGTACGCCATCGCGTGCCATCACGCGTACATCTATATTCGCGGCGAGTTCAAGCGCGGTTACGAGATTTTCTGCGCGGCGATCGAAGAGGCTCGCGCGGCGGGCTATCTCGGGAAAAACGTTTTCGGCAGCGAGTTCGATATCGAGGTCACCGCGCACCGCGGGGCGGGTGCCTACATTTGCGGCGAAGAGACTGCGCTGCTCAACTCACTCGAAGGGAAACGCGGCGAACCGCGGTTGAAGCCCCCGTTCCCGGCGGTTGCCGGGTTGTACGGCGCGCCGACCGTGGTCAATAACGTCGAGACGCTCGCCTACCTCGTGCCCATTCTCGAAAAAGGTGCGCAGTGGTTTGCGGCCGTCGGAACGGAGCGCAGCAAAGGCTACAAGATCATCTCGATCTCCGGTCACGTGCAAAAACCCGGTAACTACGAAGTGCCGCTCGGAACCACGGTGCGCGAACTGATCGACATTGCGGGCGGTCTTCGCCCCGGCCGCACGCTCGCGGCGGTGCAGCCCGGCGGCGGCTCGTCGGCGTGCATCTTCGAGGAGCATCTCGATCTGCCGTACGACTACGAAAACATGGCCAAAGCGGGGTCGATGCTGGGATCGGGCGCCTTCGTCGTCTTCGACGATACGACCGATTTCGTAAAAGCGGCGCACAATTTGGTTCGATTTTTCGCTCACGAGTCGTGCGGCCAATGCACGCCTTGCCGCGAAGGCGGCCATTGGATGGAACGCGTTCTCGAGCGCCTCGTCCACAATCGCGGCGTTCCCGGAGATTTGGAGATGCTCGATCGCGTTTCCGCAACGATTACGGGAATCAATCTTTGTCCGCTAGGCGATTCGATCGAGCCGTTCCTGAAATCCGTGCTGCGGCGTTTCCACGATCAGTTCGCGGAACGTATCCTGCGTGAGGAGACCCTGCCGGCATGATCGCCGACACGATCAATTTAACCGTCGACGGAGTGCCCGTCAGCGTTCCGAAGGGCACGTTGCTCGTCGAAGCCGCAAAAACCGTCCGGCAAGAGATTCCGGTGTACTGCTACCACACCAAGCTCGGACCGGCCGGTCTCTGCCGCGTGTGCCTCGTCGAGATCGAAGGAATGCCCAAGCTGCAAATCGCCTGCAATACGGTGGTTTCCGAAGGCATGGTCGTCCGAACGCAGGGGCAGAAAGTCGACGCCGGGCGCGGCATGGTCATCGAGCTTCTGCTCGTGAACCATCCGTTAGACTGTCCGATCTGCGATAAGGGAGGCGAATGCGATCTGCAGGATTTTGCGATGGCGTACGCGCGCCCGAGTTCGGACGTCGCCGATCCGAAGACGCGAAAACCGAAAGCCGTCGATCTGGGACCGACGATCGTGCTCGACGAAGAACGCTGCATCGTCTGTCAACGCTGCGTGCGCTTCGACGAGATCATCGCCGGGGAGAAGCAGCTCGTCGTAAAGGATCGCGGCGCGCGCGACATCATTGCGACGGCGGCCGGCGAACCCTACCGTCACAACTTCACCGGCAACGTAACGGAGCTATGCCCGGTCGGCGCGCTCACTTCGAAAACCTATCGCTTCAAGTCGCGGCCCTGGGACCTCGATCGCACGCAGACGACGTGCACGCAATGCGCGGTAGGTTGCCAGCAGTTCGCCGACGTCCGCTTCGGGACGCTGCTGCGAACGATGTCGGTCGAAAGCGACGACGCGATCTCCGATGGATGGCTGTGCGATCGCGGCCGCTACAACGTCGGCTTCTACGCGTCGCCGGAGCGCATTACGCAGCCGCTCTACAAGAAGGACGGCACCTTCGTTCAGATCGGCTGGGACGACGCGGTGCAGCTGTGGTGCAAGGCGATAAGCGATGCGATCGCCGCGGGCGGCCCTCAAAGCGCCGGAACGATCGGCGGCGGACGCCTGACGAACGAAGAAGCGTATGTGCTGCAGCACGTGTTTCGCGGCAAAGGCGTGGTCAATCTCGACTGGCGAGCGGGTTATCAGCGCCAAGCGACGCCGGGCCGCAACGGCGGAACGTACGCCGCGCTCGAAAAAGCCGCCGCTGTCGTCATTGCGGGTGAATCTCCCGAAGAGACGGCACCGGTGCTTTGGCTGCGCGTTCGCAAAGCTTTACGCAACGGCGCGAAGCTCATCGTCGAGCGGGAGCCGTCGGCAGCGCTGCAGCAGGTTCAAGGTGACGCCGGCAGCGTTGCGCTGATCTGGGACGGCGTCGATTCGAAGGTGGGTAAAGCGTTTGCCGATACGTTCGCGGGTGTCGCCGATCTCGCGACGTACGTTGCGAGCGAACAAAGCAACGCGCGCGGGGCGGAGGCGATGGGCATGCTGCCGCGCGACGGCGGCCGCGATACGCTCGGTATGTTCGACGACGCGCGCGACGGCAAGCTTACGGTGCTGAGCATTTTCGGCGCAAACCCGGTACGAAACTCGCCCGCCCGCGCCGACGTCGCCGCCGCACTGGGAAACCTTCGCTTCTTGGCGGTGAGCGAACTGTTCATGACCGAAACCGCTGGCTTGGCGACGCTGGTTCTTCCGGCCAAAGGCGCGCTGGAAAAGAGCGGCACCACGATCAATATGGCAGGCGACCTGCTGCCGGTGAATGCCGCGCTCCAGGCCCCCGACGGCGCGCTTTCCGATCTGGAGATGCTGTACGATCTTGCCGACGCGCTCGACGTCCGCGTTCCGGCGCCCGACGAACTCGAGCGTGCCGTGATTGCCGGGGCGGCCGCCGTTGCCGACTTCAGCTTCGGCGACCCGCGCTTCGCGATGGGTCATCCCGAGCTCGCCGAGGAGCGGACAAAACCGGGTGCGCGCATCCTCGACGGCGGCGGGACGTGGCAGCACGACCCATCGGTCGCGCCGTTACGCACGAGCGAGGTGCCGGCGTGATTCCGTTCTGGGCG
>JAFAHZ010000053.1 GCA_019236975.1 Vulcanimicrobiota bacterium
GGTATCGAAGCCGATTGCCACGTGCGCGGCGGCGGGTGGTACGGCGATGCCTGGCACACGGCGGGAATGATCGCAACCAAGCACCACACGTGGGAAGACTTCATCGCCTGCGCGCAGTGGCTCATCGACAACAAGTACTCGTCGAAGACGCACATGAGCGGCCAAGGAACGAGCGCCGGCGGCATCACGATCGGTCGCGCGATCACTTCACGTCCCGATCTCTTCGCGGCTGCGCTCGACGTAGTCGGCGCGAGCGACACGCTGCGCTCCGAGTTCACGCCGAACGGTCCGCCCAACGTTCCGGAGTTCGGAACGGTGAAAAACGAAGGCGGATTCCGCGCCTTGTACGCCATGGACGCGTACCAGCACGTCGTCGACGGCACGGCGTATCCCGGCGTGATGCTCATCACCGGCTACAACGATCCGCGGGTGGCATCGTGGGAGTTGGCCAAACTGACGGCGCGTCTGCAGCAAGCCTCCACGAGCGGGCGCCCCGTTCTACTCCGAGTCGATTACGATGCAGGCCACGGCTTCCTGGCTGCATCGCGCGCGCAATCCGATCAGCTGCTCGCCGACGAGTACGCGTTCTTACTCTGGCAATGCGGCGACCCGGCGTTTTCCGGTATCCCCAAGCGCATCGTGAGGCGCCCGTAGCACCATGACGCCGTCCCGGCCGATCCGAACGCGTTACGCGAGAAGCTCTATTCGTGCGCGATGGCCAGCAGCCGCTGCAAGGTGCCTATCGCGCGTCACAAGAGGTGCGTCTAGAGCTTCTGCCAGAGCAACGTAGCTCGCATCGTATGCCGTAAGGTTGTTGCGCAGTTCCCACATACGCGGCAGCAGCACGGTGTGCGGGTAACGTCGCACCGGAAAGTCCGCGAGGTCCTCGAGCGCTTCCGCGCCCCGCCGATCGCCGATTTCGCCCGCTCGTGCGTATCGTCGCACGACTTGTGCGATTTCAACATCCAGTAGGTGAGGCGCATGCAAGGTCTGCCGAACGCCGAACAACCGCTCGTGCACTGACGGCGCCGCCGCGGTCCGAAGAAGCACTTCGAGCAGGACCGACGCGTCGACGACGATCACCGGCGTTCGCGTTCGGTACGGACTGCCCGCGCCGGCGCGACCGACGGCACGACGCGAGAACGTCGTTCGAGCCGGGCGCGAAGCTCTTCGGGCGTCGGCCGCTCCGCAACGTCACGGATCTCGCTAAGAAGGTAGTCCGAGAGCGACATACCGGCAAGCGCCGCGCGCGACTTCAGCCGGCGATGAATCGCCTCAGGGACGTTTCGGATTTGAATCATCACTCCCATGTGATAACTATGAACGCATGTGCATCACATGTCAAATCCCGCTAAAATACGCATGGCCCGAGCCGCCGGGTCTAGATCAATCGGTTCAGCTTAAGCAGCCAAGACCTCGCCGGCATGCTTAGCGAAGAGTGGGGCATGAAGCGCTTTGCCATTGCCGCTTTTTCCATTGTCGTAGGTCTGGGCGGGATACCCGGGCCGGCCGCCGCCCTCGAACAGCAGCCCGACTCCCAAGCGGCAACGGACCTTTCGTCGCTCAAGACGTTACCGGTGTACGTCGACCTCACCGATGGCGAGCTGACCGTTCCGATGACGTTGAACGACTCCATGACGGTCAACGCCGTACTCGACAGCGGAAACCCGGGCTCGGTGTTGTTTAGCTACGACCTCGTGAAGAAGCATCATGCCTTCGATCCCCAAACGCTGACCCTCGGGCCGATCCACTATCAAATCGGGGGATGGGAAAGCTGCTGCATGGCCGCCAACTACGCGCTGCTCGGTTTCGATTTTCTCAAGCACTTCGACTACGTGTTCGATTACCCGCACGGCCGCATGTTTTTGACGCCGAACAAAAACTAGTTACTCCATTGCGGGAGCGGCGCGTACGGCGGGTCCGCGCGGGCTGCGCAATAACAGCACGAGCGGCGTCAGCACGAGCGTAACGACCCCCAACACGAAGAACGCGTCGGCGAATGCCATGGTCGACGCTTGTTGACCCACCACGGCCGCAAGCCGCGCGAGCGGCGCCTGTTGGGCGATCGCGTGCTGCACGGCGGGCTGACGAAGCGTCACCGATCCGGCAAGGGTATCGAGATGCTGCGCTCCGCGGCGATCGAGCAGCGTCACGAGGAACGCCGTCGATATCGAGCCGCCGAGTTGCTGGCAGAGGCTCAGCAGCGAGGTTGCTTTCTGCGTGTCGGCCCCCTGTACCGAACTCAGCACCGCGACCGAAAGCGGAACGAACAACATTCCGAAGCCGAGTCCGCCCAGCACCAGCGGAAACACAAACGTGCCGAAAACGCTGTCGGTCGTCAGCACTTGCGCGGTGAGAAAGTTCGCGATGCCGACGAGTACGAAACCGGCCGCCAATAAAATCGGCGGCCGCACGTGCAGCCGGCTGAGCAGCGCGAGGGTAATCGGAGTCGCTACCACGATCGCCAGCGCGCGCATGAGAATCGACTCGCCCGAGAGCGTCGCGGTGAAGCCGAGCAGATTCTGCTGGAATTGCGGCGTTAAAATCACGCCGCCGAACAACCCGAACGCGAGGTTCATCGCCAGCAGGCAGCCCGCCGCGACGGTTCGGTTTTGCGTGAGGATGCGCAAGTCGACGATCGGGTTGCGCACGACGCGCAGTTCCCACCACGCGAACGCGCAAAGCGACGCTACCGAGACCACTGCGATCGTAAGAATATTCGTGTCGCTGAACCAATCGTACCGCTCGCCTTCATCGAGGACGTATTGGAGGCACCCCAATCCCATCGCCATGAGCCCCAGGCCGATGCCGTCGACGCTCGGTCGTCCGCGGCGTTCGGGATTGCGCAGCAGCGAAAAGCACAAGAGCGCGGAGATCGCGCCCGGCACGATATTAATGTAGAATATCCAGTTCCACGACAGTTGATCGGTGAGGATGCCGCCCAGCGTCGGGCCGATCGACGGACCGATCACGGCGCCGATCGAGGTCAGCGCTTGGCTCAACCCCAACTGACGTGCCGGGAACGTATCGCGCATGATCGCCTGTCCGGTCGAGATCAATCCGCCCCCGCACAACCCTTGCAGCACGCGAAAGAAGACCAGCTCGCCCAGCGAGGTCGAGATACCGCACAAGGCCGACGTAATCGTGAAGCCGATGATGGCGGCAACGTAGTATTGGCGCCGTCCCACGAGCTGCTGGAGCCACGGTGTCAAGGGAATCACGATGACTGCAGCGATGATGTAACCGGTGACGATCCACGCGCCTTCGTCGAAGTTCGCGCCCATGTTGCCCTGGATGGTGGGCAGCGCGACGTTGACGATCGTGGCATCGAGCACTTGCAGCAGCGTTGCCGACATGACGCCGGCAACGATCAGCCATCGGCGCGCGCCGTACTCGACCAGCTCCGAATCGCGGTGCGTCACGAGCGGCACAACCGGCGCACGCCCTGGGAGGTTTCGAACGATATGACGCAGGCGACTCGCGAGCGAACCTTTCGCTGGACGGACCCGAAGACGTTGGCGGTGCGTGCCTTCGAACAGCCCGGCCTGGGCTGGCTCGAGCAGCTCAAAGCCGGCGCGCTGCCGCCGCCGCCGATTATCGACGCAATGGGATTCCGGTTGGAGGAAGTGGAGCACGGCCGAGTCGTCTTTTCGATGCGTGCCGAAGAATGGATGTGCAATCCGGCAGTTGTCGTGCACGGCGGCATGGCCGCGACGTTGCTCGATACGGTGCTGACGCTTGCGGTCGTCTCGAAACTTCCGCGCGGAAAAACCGCGCAGACGGTGCAGATGAACGTGAATTACGTTCGGCCGTTGTTACCGACGGGCGAAAAGGCGGTGGCGGAAGGCGTCGCGCTGCATTTGGGAAAGACGATCGGCACCGCCGAAGGACGCGTTCACGACGCGCGCGGCAAACTGATCGCCCACGGCACCGCTACACTCGCAATTTTGGATACAGAGAAAATGCGCGAGTCGCGCTTACCAGATACCTAACATGGCTTTGACGTCGTCGGACGCCATCGTGTGCGGATCCCACGGCGGCGTAAAGGTGATCTCGACGTTGGCCGACTTGACGCCGTCAACCGCGCGAACGTGATCTTCCACCGATTTCTTGAACATCGGTCCCACCGGACACATCGGCGACGTGAGGGTCATCATGACGTTGACGTGCTCGCCGCTCTCGCCCTCGACCGAAATGTCGTAGACGAGCCCCAGCTCGAGGATGCCGAGATTCAGCTCGGGATCCTTTACTTCGGTTAAGGCTTCGCGGACTTGCTCGACGGTGGGCATGGGGCTCAGGGATTCCGCAGGCCGACCGCAAACCCCCTGAGAAAGGCCCGGCTCAGGCCGGGCGGGCGTGCCCACGGTGTCACGAAACTGGGGCGTCGCGGGTAGAGTTATTAGAGCGAAAGGATACGCGCAAACCAATGTCAATGTGGGAGCCCTTCACCGAGCGAGCGCGGCGCAGCATCGTTCTCGCTCAAGAAGAAGCCCAACGCCTCGGAAACAACTACATCGGAACCGAGCACATCCTCCTCGGCATCATCTCCGAAGGCGAAAGCTTGGCCGCTAAGGTGCTCGAGTCGCTCGGAGTCAATCTGGCAAAGGTTCGCCAGGAAGTCGAAGCGATCGTCGGACGCGGCGGGCAAACCGTCCAGCAAGAGATGGTATTTACGCCGCGCGCCAAGCGGGTCATCGAGCTTGCGTTCGAAGAAGCGCGTCAGCTCAATCACAACTACATCGGCACCGAGCATCTGCTGCTCGGATTAATTCGTGAAGGCGAAGGCGTCGCAGCGCGCGTTCTAACCAACTTGGGCGTCGATCCCGCGAAGGTGCGCGTCCAGACGACGTCGCTCCTAGGAGCCGAGGGCCAACCGCCGGCTCCGAAGGGCAAGAGCAAGACGCCGACGCTCGATGCGTACGGGCGCGACCTTACACAGCTTGCCAGAGAGACCAAGCTCGA
>JAFAHZ010000102.1 GCA_019236975.1 Vulcanimicrobiota bacterium
GCAGCCGGTCCGCATCTCACGCTCCCGGTTCCCGTCAAGGACGGCTCCGTCTGGATTTGCATCGATACCTCCGGTTCGATGCGCTCGACGGACGTCGCACCCACCAGAGCCGAGGCTGCCAAGGCCGCCGCGCGCGCGTTCGTCGCCGAAACGCCCCCCGGAACCAAGATCGGGATCGTCGCATTTTCGGGCAACGCTTCCATCGTGCAGCCGCTCACTGCGGATCACCAGCAAGTCTCCGACGCGCTCGACAACGTGCCCGCCCCCGATGGAGCCACTGCCATCGGCGACGCGCTCGAACTCGCGGCCGCCAACTTGCCGGCGACCGGCCACCGCGTCGTAGTCCTCGTCACCGACGGCGTCAGCAACGTCGGAACCGATCCGAACGAAGCCGCCCAGCTGCTGGCGAGCAACCACATTCCGGTCTATACGATCGGTATCGGAACGCCGGCCGGCGGACTGATTCCCGACACCAATGAAGAAGCGACGATCGATGAAGACGCGCTGCGCGGTTATGCCGCAGTCACCGGCGGGGCCTATGCGCGCGCCGAAAATGCCACGCAGCTTCAAGATGCGCTGGCGCAGCTTGGACGCATCACCTCGGTGGAGAGTAAACCGGTCGACGCAACGATGGGGTTTGCTTTCGGCGGCGCGGCCGTGATGCTGCTCGCATTTCTCGCCGGTTTCGGCGCTGGGAGGTACCCCTAACGTGAGACCGTACGCACTCGTACTTTCGCTCGCGGTCGCGTGCGCTCCATGCGCGACCCAAGCCGCGTCGACGGCGGCCGCCGGCACGACGGTCGTGAAGTATTCGGCCAACGCGATGACGGCGAAACGCGTCGTCAAGGGAAACTGCTGGACGTCGTCGATCGCTTCCCCGCGCGCCGACGCCTATCGCTGCATGGCGAACGATGAAATCTACGATCCCTGTTTCAAGATCGACCCGTCTTCGGCCGGCTGTCCCTCGGATCTGGCGGCCAACGCGGGCATCGTCATCGATCTCACGAAACCGCTTCCGCCGCCGCAGTCGCCATCGCCGAATCGTGAAGCTTTTGCGATGGTGCTGCAATCGGGAGCCACGTGCAACCGCGCGACGGGAACGGTGGTCGCCGACTATCCCTACTACTGCTCGGGCGAGCGAGGCGTTTGCCAAGCTCCGGACCTTTCGAAAACTCAACCTGCGTATTTCGTAAAATGCGCGACGCCAAAGGACGCGATGCACGTCATCAACGTCACGTCGACGCTGGTGAAAACGATTTACGAGTGAATCCGATCGCACAGCTCCAACAGTGGATCGACGAAGCGCACAAAGACGGTGTGCGCGAGCCCGTCCCGATGTCGCTGGCGACCGTGAACGAAGAGGGACTGCCGAACGTGCGATTCGTCCTGCTGCGCGGCGTCGACGATCGGGGCGTGCAATTTTATACCTCGTATTTCAGCCGTAAGGGCCGCGCCCTCGAACGCCATCCTTTCGCCGCTGCCGCACTCTACTGGCCGCGCTTCGAGCGTCAGGTGCAGCTCGAAGGCCCCGTCCAGCGACTTTCGGACGAGGAGTCCGATGCCTACTTCGCCGGCCGCCCGCGCGGGCATCAAATCGCTGCTTGGGCATCCGAACAGAGCGAACCGGTAGCCTCTCGCGAGGTCCTCGACGAGCGCTTCGCACATTTCGAGGCGCGCTTTGCGGGTGAAGAGGTCCCGCGGCCGCACTCCTGGGGCGGATTCGTCATTGCGGTCTCGCGGCTGGAGTTCTGGGAAAGGCGCGAGAACCGGATGCACGATCGGCTGGAATACCGCCGAGCCGGCGGGCGCTGGGAGGTTCGGCGCCTCCAGCCCTAAAATCCAACGGCCCCAGCATGCCCCGCCGGAACGTTATGGTCATCGGGTCGGGACCGATCGTCATCGGTCAGGCCGCGGAGTTCGATTATGCCGGCGTGCAAGCGTGCCGCGCCCTGCGCGAAGAAGGCCACCGGGTCGTCCTCGTCAACTCGAATCCCGCGACGATTATGACCGATCCCGAGGTGGCCGATGCGGTGTATCTCGAGCCGCTCACGCCCGCTTCGATCGAAGCGATCGTCGCCCGCGAACGTCCCGACGCGTTGTTGCCCACGCTCGGGGGCCAGACGGGCCTCAACCTTGCCGTCGAGCTCGACGACGCCGGAATTTTGAAGCGCTACGGCGTCGAGCTGCTCGGTACGCCGGTCGAAACCATCAAACTCGCCGAAGACCGCGATCGCTTCAAACGCAAGATGATCGAAATCGGCGAACCGGTGCCCGAAAGCGCGATCGTTACCGGCATCGACGAAGGGCTGGCATTTGCCGCGCGTTCGGGTTACCCACTCGTCGTGCGCCCGGCTTACACGCTCGGCGGTACCGGCGGCGGCGTCGTGTACGACGAACGCCAGTTGCGCGAGACGCTCGATTCCGGCTTGGCCGCCAGCCTCATCCATCAGGTGCTGCTCGAAACGTCGCTCTTGGGATGGAAGGAGATCGAGTACGAAGTCCTGCGCGACCGGGCCGGAAACTGCATCATCGTTTGCAATATGGAAAACGTCGATCCCGTAGGCGTCCATACGGGCGATTCCATCGTCGTTGCTCCGTCCCAGACGCTGTCCGACCGCGAATACCAGATGCTGCGCACCGCGAGTCTGAACGTCATTCGCGCGTTGAAGGTTCAAGGCGGATGCAACATTCAGTTCGCGCTGCATCCCGATCGCAGCGAGTACGCGATCATTGAGGTCAACCCGCGCGTTTCGCGCAGTTCCGCCCTCGCGTCAAAAGCGACCGGTTATCCCATTGCAAAAATTGCAACCCGCATCGCACTGGGCCAAACGCTCGACGAGATACCGAACCCGGTGACCGGTGTCACGAAGGCTGCCTACGAACCGACCCTCGATTACACCGTCGTCAAGATTCCGCGCTGGCCGTTCGACAAGTTTCCGATTGCGGATACGCATTTGGGAACGCAGATGAAATCGACCGGCGAAGCCATGGGAATCGGCCGCACGTTCCGCGCGGCACTGCTCAAGGCCGTGCGAGGCCTCGATCTCAAACACGAAACGCTCACGGGCGGCTTCGGCGAGTGGAGCGATGCCGAACTCGAAGGCATCGTCGCGCGCCCGACGCACGAACGGCTCTTTGCCATTGCGGAACTCATCGCTCGAAGTATCGCTCGGGGTATAGGCCCCTCACTTGTCGCTCGGGGGGCATCGCCCTCGCTTAATTCTCAGGTTAATCGCTCGGGCGATACCCCCGCTCGCTCTGGTTCCGGGTCGGGTCGTTCTGCGATAATTGAAAAGATTCACGAGCTGTCGGCGATCGACCGGTTTTGGCTCAACGAGTTCGCCGACCTCGTCGAGCTCGAGCTTCGCATATCGGCGAATGCGTCGGACGACGACCTTGCCGAAGCGCGCGAATCCGGCTACTCGACCGCGAGTTTACGCCTTCTGTCCCGCTCCGTTGGATCCGTCGACGGTGAGACGCCGCATCAAAACGGCCGAGCGCGGACCGCTTTCCGAATGGTCGACACCGCGGCTGCCGAGTTTCCGGCAAAGTCGCCCTACTACTATTTGTCGATCAACGAGCTCGACGAGATGCGACGCCCCCCTAACGAGGCGGTGGTCGTCGTCGGCAGCGGACCCATTCGAATCGGCCAAGGGATCGAGTTCGACTACAGTTGCGTGCACGCGGCGTGGGCACTTCGA
>JAFAHZ010000105.1 GCA_019236975.1 Vulcanimicrobiota bacterium
AAGCATTGTGGGTTACGGAATATCACAACGCGACGATCGCGCGAGTGACGACGGGCGGCACCGTGAACGAATACGCGATCGGAGGTGGCGCGGAACCGGCTGGAATCGCCGCCGGCCGGGATGGTAATCTGTGGTTCACCGAAGACAATACCTATTCGATTGCAAACGTATCGACTTCGGGGTCCTTTGCGCCGCCTTTCGCAACGACGACCACGTTTAGCCGTCCCACCGGAATGACCGCCGGCGTCGATGGTGCGCTCTGGTTTACGGAGCTCAACGGGAACAACATCGGCCGCATCACGACGTCCTTTGCGTTGTCGGAAGTTGCGATCCCGACGGCATTGAGCTCGCCCATCGGCATTACGGCGGGTCCGGCGAACAGCGTGTGGTTCGTCGAGAACGCGGGCAACAAGATCGGCCAGCTCCCCTACAGTTCGTCCTTTATCACCGAATACACGATTCCGACGCCGTCCAGCCAACCGCTGTACATCGCCGCGGGGCCGGACGGCAACTTGTGGTTCACCGAATGTATCGTAAGCAAAATCGGGCGCATGACGCCGGCGGGAACATTCACCGAGTTTGCGTTGCCCCCCAACCGCGATCCTACGGGAATTGCGTCCGGTCCCGACGGCGCGCTGTGGTTCGTCGAAAACGGTTACATCGGGCGAATGTCGACCGCGGGCGTTCTGACCGAAATCGCGGTTCCAAACAATGGAACCTCAATCGTGACCGGTCCCGACGGCGCGCTGTGGTACACGGAAGTCAACGCCTTTGCCGTAGATAGGCTGCAATAGCGAATGAACGCGTTCGTACGGCGTCTCTGCTTCCTGGTCTGCATCGCTGCGGCGCTGACCGCGTGCGGCGGGGACTCCGGCTCCAGCGTGCTTCCCGCGGGCTCGAACGCGGGACAAGCGACAGACACCGACGTGGCCGTAACCTTGCGCGTTCGTATTCCGCGGCACCGCCGGGGCACGCATCGGCAGCGATACGTTTCGCCGGCGACGCAATCTATTGCCGTTACGGTTTCGCAAGGCGGCCGCTCGCGTGCCGACAACTTCAATCTGACGCCGGCTACGAACCCGAAGTGCACGCCCGGGCCCGTCGTCTGCTCGCTGACACTGTCGATCGCTCCCGGCAACGCCGTGCTTTCCTTCGCCACGTACGACGGCTTGCTCGATTCCCACGGCAATCCGACGGGGAACGAGCTGTCGGCACATCAATCGGTCGGCGTTACCGTCGCACGCGGCAAGCCCAATACGCTGAACGTGACGCTCGACGGGATTCCCGCCTCGGTGGCAATCGTTGCGATCTCGGGATCGGCGCTCGCCGGCGATCAAGTTGCCGGTTACACGGCGTCGAAGTGCTTCGCGCACGCCGTCGTCGGCGTGCTCGGCGTCGACGCAGACGGAAACGTCATTCTGGGTGCGGGAGCCCCGTCGGCGGCGCTCGTTTCAAAGGGTCCGCAGCTCGCCGTCTCCGGCCCGTCGCAATCGGCCCCGAATGATTTTACGATAACGAGCCCGTCGCTGCCGAACCCGAACTCCACGGTGCAGCTTACCGCTTCCGCAACGCCCGCGTCGGGAAGCGGCGGATCGACGAAAACGGCGACGTTTGCGGTAACGTTTAACTCGGACATCTGCGGAAAGTTCGCCGAATACCCGATCCCAACGTCGGGCGGCAGCCCAATCGCTATCGCGCCGGCGTCGGACGGCGCGCTCTGGTTCGCCGAGTTCGGCGGCGCGGGTAAAGTCGGGCGAGTGACGACCGACGGGACCGTCACTGAGCCCGTTACGCTGGCGCACGGTGAAGAGAGCTCGATCGCCGAGGGTCCCGACGGCAACATGTACCTTACCGAAGAGTTCGCGAATCGAATCGCTCAGGTATTCGTCGCCGGTGGGGTGCCGAACGAACAGCTCATTCCGACGGCAAGCAGCGATCCATATGCGATCGCACGGGGCCCCGATTACGCGTTGTGGTTCACCGAATACAACGGGAACAAAGTGGGTCGCGTCGATACCGGGCTCGGTATCTCGGATTATGCCGTACCTACGGCTGCGAGCCATCCGACCGGCATCGCGATGGGACCGGACGGTAACCTATGGTTCGTCGAATGCTCGGGAGATAAGATAGCCGAAGTAACGACGGCAGGCGCGTTCAGTGAATATCTCAATCCATTGTCCGGCGCCGAGCTAACCGGCATTACTGCCGGACCTGGGAACGCGATGTGGTATACGGGGCTGGGAGACGGTACGATTACCAAGTTCCCGGTGACCGCCGCGTCCTTTTCAATCGCCAGCGTTTCCGGAGCCCCTGACAATATCGCCCTCGGTCCGGACGGCGCACTGTGGTTTACGGATCAGGTCAATAACGTCATCGGCCGTTACGACGGATCGTTCGCGGTCAAGACGTTCTCAGTACCTACGGCAAGCTCAGGCCCTAGCGGAATCGTCACGGGCCCCGACGGCGCTATCTGGTTTACCGAACAGAGCACAGATAAAATCGGCCGGCTTCAGTAACCTTACTGACAAGTCGCGGCGGCGTCCATGATACTCTTGGACGCAACGTCCTCCGAGGCAGTGATCGCGCTCTGATCTTCGCCTAGCGCGCGCGCGAAAAGATCGTACGGGTCGTAAAACGGGACCTTCGTTTCGAGGTCGGCCGTCCACACGTTCACCATCGCGCGAGCGTCGTGGCCGTGACCGGCCATCATCGCGTCGATCGGCGTCGACCCGCGAATCGTGTTCGCACCGCCCCACGACGGTATGCGGTTGAACAGCGCGTCCATCGCCGCTACCTCGACTTGGCCGGAGATGACGTTGACGGCCGTTCGCTGTTCGGCGACCACGCCGTAGAGCTGCGTCCCAATCGTGAGAAGCTTCGTGCGCTCGTCTTCGGATGGAACCGCATCGATGCGCTTCTTGTCGGAAAGCATCGTATCGACGGCATCGACGTTATCCTCGATACTCTTCGCCAGCGTGCGCTGCCGGCTCTCGGTAATGATCGTATCGCCCTGCGACGGGGACCACTGCGGCGGCCCCAGTAAATTGTTGTAGCCGCCTCCTCCATCGGCGTCGCCGCCGTGCGTCAGCCGGTTCCCCGCCTCGACGTAGTTGACGCGCCCGCGCTCGATCAAGCGATCGTTCTGCATGAGCGCGGCGAGCGCCGGACGCACCGACTGCTGCAGCGCCGTGCAGAACTGCGTGGAACGTTCGTGCTCGATCGTCTTCAACGTCGGCTGAGGCGACGGCGCGGGCGAGGCCGTAACGGCGGCTAACAGAAGCGATGCGATAAGCGGCTGCATTTCAACTCAAGCGGCAATCAGCGCCACGCCGATCAATGCCAGTGCGACTCCGGCCTTCTGCACGGCGGCCAGACGCTCGCCTAACACGAACCTCGCCAGAAAAACCGTGCTCGCCGGATACAGCGACGTCAGGACCGAGGCGATTGCCAGCGCGCCGGTTTGGGCGGCAATCACGTAACAGACGTTGGCTGCCATGTCGATCGCACCCGAGGCAACGATTGCCCCGAACGCGAGGCGCGGCGGCCGTAACGGCACTCGTAAGACGACTGCGAGAACGAGCAAACAAGCGACCGATCCAATACGCGCCGCCAGCAGCCCGTCGAAGCCGCCGCTGCGCTGACCGGCACCGAGCGCCAAAAAAAGTATGCCAAGCGCGATGCCTGATGCGATCGCCTCCTTCACTCCGGTCGTAGCGATCTCGCGTTCGCCGCCGTCTTCTTTCGATAAAGAGACGAGAACTACCGCCGCAAGCGCGACGGCGATACCGAGCTTTTGGAACCAAGCCAGAGGGTCTCCACGCACGACTCCGGCCGTAACTGGAAACGCGGCGGCAACGATCGCCGTGACAGGCGAGACCACGCCCATCTTTCCAATCGCCAGCGCGTGATAGAGCAGTGCGATCCCGATGCCGCCGAAGATCCCGCCCGCAGCGCTCCACAGCAGCTCGGCGCGTGCCGGGTGCCCGCCGTAAAACGGCACGACGCCGAGCAGGCATACGAGCCCGATCGCCTGCGCCGCCAGTGTGACCGCGAGCATGGGTCCCCGCTTTGCGGCCAACCCGCCGAGAAAATCGGCCGAGCCGTACAGACCGGCGGCCGCCATGCCGAACGCGACGGCGACGAGAATGCGCTACACTTCCATGACGACGGGAATGACCACCGGACGGCGCTTGGTGCGGTTGTGAATCGCCCGCGCGAGGCCGTTACGGATGTGCTCCTTGACGGTGTTGACGTCGCGCATGCCTTCGACCGACACCTCTTCCATCGTGGCCACCAGCTCGGCACGCAGCTCGTCGAGCACGCCGTCATTTTCGGGCAGGTAGAAGACGCCTTTTGAGACCAAGTCCGGCCCGGCGATAACGCGCGCTTCCTCGGCATCGATCGCAATGACGACCATCATGATGCCGTCGTTGGAGAGCGCTTTGCGATCGCGCAGAACGGCTTCGCCGACGTTACCCACGCCGGAGCGGTCGACGAAGACGTGTCCGGCGTACGTTTTGCCGATCTTGTCGCCGTACTCGCGCGTAAACTCCAGCACGTCCCCGTTCTCGAGGACGAAGACGTTGCCGGGGTCGACGCCGGTCTGCACCGCCAGCCGGCCGTGCTGCGCGAGCATGCGGTACTCGCCGTGTACCGGCACGAAGAACTCCGGGCGCACGAGATTGAGCATCAGCAGCAGCTCTTCTTGCGACCCGTGTCCCGAGACGTGCGAGCGGCCATCGGTCCCGTGGATCACGGTCGCGCCGAGCTTACAGAGGTTGTTGATCGTTTTGTAGACGCTCTTCTCGTTGCCGGGAATCGGCGTCGCGCTGATGACGACGGTATCGCCGGGGACGATGCGGAACTTCTTGTGATCGCGCACGGACATGCGCGCGAGTCCGCTCATCGGCTCCCCTTGCGACCCGGTCGTCATCACGACGACCCGCTCCGCCGCGTAGTTGTCGATCTCTTCGATCTTGACGACGGTCTCCGGAGGAATGCGCAAATAGCCCAGCTCGCTCGAGAAGTGGACGACGTTCTGCATCGAGCGTCCCAAGAACGCCACCTTCCGGTTGAAGCGCACGGCGTGGTCGACGGCTTGCTGAATGCGCGGCACGTTGGAAGCGAACGACGCGACGACGATCCGGCCTTTGGCATGCGAAAAAATACTCGTGAAGGCTTCGCCAACGATGCGCTCCGAGAGCGTGTGCCCTGGGCGTTCGGCGTTGGTCGAGTCCGAAAGCATGCAGAGCACGCCTTCATCGCCGATCCGGGCGATTCGTGCGAAGTCGGCCGGCTTTCCGTCGATGGGCGTTTGGTCGAATTTGAAGTCGCCGGTGTGGAAGATCGTTCCGACCGGAGTGCGCAGCGCCAGCGCACAGGCTCCTGCGACGGAGTGATTGATGTGGACGAACTCGGCCTCGATGGAGCCGTAGGCTACGCGGTCGCCCGGCTGTACCGGGACGTATTCCACGTCGCCGAGTTTCTGCTCGCGCGATTTAGCTTTAATGAGTGCGATCGAGAGCGGCGTCCCGGCCACCGGCGTCGCCGGAAACTCGCGCATGAAATAGGGCAGGCCGCCGATATGGTCTTCGTGCCCGTGGGTGACCAGCACCGCGCGAAGTTTGTGCGCGCGTTCCCGTACGTACGTGAAATCGTTGATGACGATGTCGACGCCGTACATCTCGTCGTCGGGAAACATCAGGCCGCAGTCGACGACGACCAAATCGTCGGCCGTCTCCACGACGGTCATGTTGCGGCCAATCTCGCCGCAGCCGCCGAGCGGGACTATGCGTGCGTACGGCTCCGCGGGCGGAGCTGGGACGATGAGAGTGTCGGAGTTCATTAGGCCGTTCTTCGGGCTCGCCGTCTTGTCGCTTGCGCGATCGGGGTGAAAGGGGACCGGAAGGGAGCGATTTTAATGATTTCGATACTCTTGTCGGCCGTCCTCACGGCCGCCGCCACAAAGCAGGAGCGACCTCCGGCGAACGCGAGCGGTCTGTTTAGCCGCCGGGCGCTGCACAACGCGCGCTTGCTCATCGAGATGCGGATGCTGCAACTGCGCGAAGAGCGGCTCGAGTGCCTTCGCAGCGTCCTGCTGCGACGGCTACCGCCCGACCTGCTAACAGGCGGGTACCAGCCGGCCGTGAAACAATCCAGCGCTCCGCACGCTACCATTGAACGAAGCGAGGATTGTGCATGGCTTTCGAACGCGCCGAGGCCCCGAAGGGCGACGGGCTAAAGACGACGCTCGATATCGTCGTTGCGCCGAAGGACGCATTCGAACGGCTCCGTACCGCTCCGACGTGGGGATGGGCTTGTGCGATCGCGATCGTGTTGCTGATCGCCGGTTACTTCATGCAGCGACCCGCTCAACTGCATGCCGCGATCGGAACCATGCAGCACATGATGGCGACCAACTCGCTGTTTGCGAACATGACGGACGCGGAAAAGCAGAAAGCCATTGAAAACGCCGCGCATCCCGGTCCCGTCGCGACCGCGTTCGGCGTCATCGGCGTAGTCGTCAGCCTATTCTTCGCCGTCCTCATTAATAGCGTCGCCCTTCTCCTCGGCAACGCCCTCGGCCGAGGGACGGCCAGCTTTCGCCAGCTGTGGGCCGGCTCGATGAACGTCGCCGTCCCGACGTTCGGCCTCAATTACCTCATTCTCGGCGCGATTTGCCTGATTCTGGGAGCAGACCACTTCGTCAACAGCGGCGACTTGTTTCGCGCCGTTCCCGGGCTCGCGATGCTGTTTCCCTCGAGCCACGGCTTCATCGGCGCGTTTCTTTTCGGCATCAACGTGTTTACGCTCTGGGGTTTTGTCCTCAACGCTACGATGCTTCGGGTCGTTGGCGGCGTCAAAGGCGCGGTGGCTTGGATCGTTCCGTTAGTGGTTTTGGTCGGCGGCGCGCTCCTCATCGGCAGCATGGCCAGCTTTTACGGCGGCTAACCGATGCTCGCTCCGTTGCTCGCGCTTTCGATGACGCTGCCCGACGCCGTTGCGTATGCCGTCGATCACAGCTCGTCGGTAGCGACGCAGCGCGCCGCCGTCACGTCGGCCGAACACGCGCTCGCGCTCGAACGGGGTGTCGCCTGGCCGACGGTGAGCGGCACGCTCCAAAGTTTCCTGGCAAAGCGCGCCAACTACCAGGGGCAGTTCGCGGTCATCGGCGCGGCGCAGCAAAACGTCGTCAGCCAGAATACCGCTCAGGTCGGGATCAATAACTGGAACCTCACGAGCGGCGGCTACTCGTTCCTGGCGTTGGCGGCGTCGCGCGCACAAACCGAACAAGCGCGCAATACGCTCGCCAATATCGAGGACCAAATCGCGACCACCGTCACCAACGGGTTTTACGCGATCGCCGAACGCCGCGCCATCGTTGCCGTCGATCAAGTCACGCTCGACGCGCAAAACACGCTGGTCGACGTCGCGCGGGCGCGCGAAAAGGCGGGGGTCGCCGCCGGCGTCGACGTGCTGCAGGCACAGACGTCGGCCGCCAAGAGCCAATCGCAGCTGGTCGGTGACAAAGCCTCGGTGGAAGATGCAAGTGAATCGCTCGCGCAGCAAATCGGCGCGCCCTTGAACGTTCGGTTCGACGTTCCCGCCGACGTCCCGCAACCCGATTTGCCCAAGGGCAGCGTCGACGCGCTGGTCGCAATTGCCGACGGCAACCGCCCCGACGTCTCGGCCGCTCACGAAGCGGTCATGGCGGCGGGCTTTACGCGGCGTAGTTGGAACGTAGAGCTTTTCCCGGCGGTTTCGATTTCGGCCGGAATCGGCAACCAATACTCGCCGACGAACTCCGTGGCGATCCAGAATCAGATCGACACCGAGTGTGCACTGGGCGTTTACAAACCGCCGTGTCCCACCGTTCCGCGCGGGTCGCCGGGCTTCTGGTCGCTGCAAGCCGTTTCGACGGTCTCGCTGCCGCTGGTCGACTACAACGCGCGGCACAGCGAGCGCGTGAACGACGACGCGCAGCTGGATTCCGCGAAGACCGCGTACTCGCAGACGCGCCTGCAAGCGGAGCTCGACGTGCGTCAGAGCTATCGCTCGGCGCAAACCGCGCTTTCGCAGCTCGCGTGGGCGAAGCTCGAAGCGGGCTACGGCACGGAGTCGGCGCGCATCGCTGCGCTGCAGTATAAAGCCGGCGTCAAAACGATTTACGACGTGTTACAGGCCCAGCAGGCAGCCACGCAAGCCCTGGACGACTACGTCAACGCGCGCGTGACGTACGTCGACGCCGTCGTGAAGCTGCGCGTTTCCCTCGGCACCTTCGACGCCCGCTCTGCGGTCGCAGACCTCCAGTAGGGAACGGTTACATGAAACCTCGCGTACGAAATCTCATCATCATTGCCATCGCACTGGTCGCGATCGTCGGGATTACGGTCGTCGTTCGGCGCAACGGCGGCTCGGTGGTGCCGGTTCCGATGCAGAAGATTGCGCGGACGACGTTCGTTATCAAGCTCCCCGAGAACGGCGTCGTGATGAAACCGCGAACGGCGACGGTCCCGACGCTGGTTGCGGGCAACGTGGGAACCATTTTGGTGCGCGCGGGAGACCGCGTTTCGGCCGGCGAGCTCCTCGCGACGATCGATAATCCTACACTCGAATACACCGCTGCGGGATCGCGGGCCGACTACACCTCGGCCTCCGCCAACATCACTGCGGCTCGCGTGCAGGAAGAGAATGCCAAGGTCGGCTACGACGCGACCGTCCAGTCCAATCTCGCCTCTCTCAACGACGCCCGGCGCGTTTACCGTCAAGACGTCGAACTCTACGCCAATAAGGCCATCCCGCGCAATCAGCTCGATACCGACAAGACGCACCTCGACCAAGCGCAAGTGGCCTACGATCAAGCGGTCGAGCAGTCGCGTCTCGGCGCCGTCTCCGGCTATAACGGTAACAGCGTGCAGTACGCCCAAGCGGAAGCCCGTAAGGCGCAAATCATCGACGCGCAGAACCAGCAGCAGCTCGCTTTTATGCACGTCGTCGCACCGTTCGAGGGCGTCATTCAAACGGTGGCGACACAGCCGAACGATCCGCTGCGCCCGCTGCAAAGCGGCGATCCCGTGACCGAAGGGCAGGCGCTGTTTACCATTGCCGGCGGCAGCGGCTACATCGTGCGCGCGGAGGTCGACGAACAGGACGTCATCAACGTGAGAATCGGCCAGCGCGCGAACGTCACGGGGCAAGATTTTCCGGGCAAGACGATTGCCGGGCACGTTTCGGACGTCGCGCCCGTCGCCACGAAGTCGACCGATCCGTCGAGCACGGCCAAACAGGTCCTCACGACGATTTCGCTCGACGCATCGCCGGCATTCTTGCGAGACGGGATGAGCGCCGACGTCGATATTCTGACCAGCTACGTGCCGGACGCCATCGTCGTGCCCAACGACGCCGTCGTGCGCGACAAGGGGAAGACGTTCGTCTACGTCGTGGCCGGCGGCACCGCGCGCGAACAACCCGTGCGCCTCGGTAAGGCGAGCGACACGCAGACGCAGATCCTCTCCGGTCTGCGTCCCGGCGACGTCATCGTTGCGGGTAAAGTTCCGGAGCTGACGCCGGGTGCGCGCGTAACGCCCAAACCGTCGCCGTCGCCTTCGTCGTCTCCGTGAGCACGCTGCTCTCGTACGCGCAAGAAGCGATCGCGTCGCTCTGGCGCAATCGGGTGCGTTCGATCCTCACGATGCTCGGCATGATCATCGGAAGCTCCTCGATCATCGCCGTCTTCGGTATTAGCCGCGCCGCCACGAGTGGCATCACCGGCACGTTCTCTTCATTCGGTCAGGCGCCGGTGTTCGTCGGCGTCGATCCGTCGCAAGACGATCCGGCGCGAGCCGCGCTGCACGAACGCGACGTCGTCACGGTCACTGACGCCCTGGGAGAGACTGCCGCATCCGTGCAGCCGACGTGGCAGCGAACGTTGGAAGTCGCCTCCGATACCAAACACGACTTCGAATCGGTCTCGACCGACGGATCCTACCACACGGATTCGCTGGAGATGTCCGAGGGTCGCAAGCTGAGCGACGACGACGTCAACGGCGCGGCGCGCGTGGCGGTCATCACCGCGGATATCGAGCGCAAGTATTTCGGCGATTCGCCCGCCCTCGGCAACTATCTGCGCATCAAAGGGAACCGCTACGAAATCGTTGGCGTGTACGCCGATATTAAAGGCTCGTTCTTCAACTCGATCGCGGGCGGCGGCGTGGTCCTGCCCTACACGACGTTTTATGACGACCTCGCACCGGGCGACCTCGACGGACTGCTCATTTACTCCGCCGATCCGCTGCACGGCGACGACGTCGCGAAAGCCGCGGTAGCGGTGCTGCGGCGCATTCACGGCGACCGCGCCGAGTACCAAGTGCAGAACGGTGCCGCGATCTTGGGCGCGTTCGACGCAACGCTCGAGGTCGTTGCCGTCGGGTTGTCGGCGATTGGCGGCGTTGCGCTGGTCGTCGCCGGCATCGGCATCATGAACATCATGCTCGTTTCGGTCACCGAGCGCACCCGCGAGATCGGCATTCGTAAAGCGATCGGCGCCAGCGGCGCCAATATCGTGCTGCAGTTTCTCATGGAAGCCGTCGTGCTCGCGCTGGCGGGCGGCGGCGTCGGCATGGCGCTCGGATTGATCGGCACCATCGGCGCCGTCTCGATCCTGAGCAAGACGCTCGGCGCACTGATCCTTCCCTACCTGCTCATCGTGTGCATTGCATTGGGCTTCTCGATTGCCGTCGGCGTCATCTTCGGAACCTATCCCGCCATACGCGCTTCGCGCCTCGATCCGATCGAGGCGCTGCGTAGTTGAGCGGCATTCGATGATTTACTTTCAGGAAGCGTGGGCGGTGCTGGCGGCTAATAAGCTGCGCTCGCTGCTGACGATTACCGGTCTCATCATCGGCGTCGCCGCCGTCATCGCCATTCAAGTGCTGGGCGGCAGCATGGCGGGCGCCATCGACGGTTTGCTCGGCGGGATGTCCGACAACTCGTTCATCATCTTCCCCAACACGCAGCAGAATAACGCGTTTGCCGCGGCTATCAAGCTGTCCGATCTGCCCGAGATCAAACGCGCGGTTCCTCAAGTCGTAGAGACCGTTCCGGTCGCGTTCGTCAACGATTTGGTCCGCAACGGCCACCATGCGGGACGCTACCGTATCTCGCCCGAGAGCGCGATACCGTTCGACAATTTGCCCGCGATCTACGGGCGGCACATCGACCAGCACGATATCGATTCCGCGGCCAACGTCTGCGTGCTCAAGCACGACGCGTACGTGCGGCTCTTTCCCGAAGGCGGCGACCCAACCGGGCAGAGCGTCTACGCCGGGCCAAACCGCTTCGTGATCGTCGGCGTTCTCGACGCACCCAAGCAAGGTCTCATCAACGCCGGCTTCGCGGGACAAGTCGCGATTCCGTGGACCTCCTACGTCGAGCGGTATCTCCGCGGGAATACCCTCTTCGCCGCCCGTTTCGTCGTTGCCGACCCCTCGACGATTGCGGCCGCCGAGAACGCCGTCATCGCGCAGCTGCGCGAGCTGCGCGGAAAACCCGATCTGCAATATCAAACCTTCGATAAGTCGCAGGTGACGCAAGGGATCGACGGCGTCTTCACCGCGATGACGATGGTCGTCGCATTTATCGGCGCCGTTTCGCTGCTGGTCGCCGGCATCGGCATCATGAACATCATGCTCGTTTCGGTGGCCGAGCGAACGCGCGAAATCGGCGTACGTAAGGCGATCGGCGCCAAACGCTCGCAAGTTCTCGCGCAGTTTTTTATCGAGGCGCTGCTCTTGTGCGGTACCGGCTGCGCGATCGGATGGGCCATCGGCGTGGGTTTGGGCGCGCTCGTCAACGGCGTCGCAATCGTCAAAGTGACGGGCACCATCGTCGGGGTTCCGTGGCTGCAGACGATCGCTATTGCCGGTACCTTTGCGATCGTCGTAACGCTTGCATTCGGAACGTATCCCGCCTATCGCGCCGCGCGGCTGGATCCCATCGAGGCGCTGCGCTATGAATGACTCGGCGGCGAGCGCCGTCGCGATCGAGCTGCGCGACGTACGAAAGACGTACGAGAACGGCGCGCTCAAAGTCCCCGTGCTGTTCGGCATCACGTTTAACGTCGATCGCGGCGAGTACCTCGCCATCATGGGACCGTCGGGTTCGGGGAAGTCGACGCTGATGAATCTCATCGGCTGTCTCGATCGCCCGACGTCGGGAACGTACGTGCTCGACGGCGTCGACGTCGAACGGCTCGACGATAACGCGCTGGCCGAGTTACGGTTGCGCAAGCTCGGTTTCGTCTTTCAAGGCTTCAACCTGCTCGCGCGTACGGATGCGCTCCGCAACGTCGCGCTGCCGCTCTTTTACGCCGGCGTGCCCACCAAGAAACGGCTGGCGCGCGCGATGGAAGCGCTCGCCGAAGTCGGACTAGCCGACCGAGCGCACCATCAGCCAAGCCAGCTCTCGGGCGGCCAGCAGCAGCGCGTCGCGATCGCCCGGGCCCTCATCAACGACCCGGCGGTATTGCTAGCCGACGAGCCGACGGGTAATCTCGATTCTAAGACCAGCGACGAGATCATGGCCCTGTTCGGGAAACTGCACGCGTCGGGGCGAACCATCATCATGGTGACGCACGACGAGCACGTCGCGGCCAACGCCCGGCGTACGATCCGGCTGCTCGACGGCCTCGTCGTCGCCGACACGGTCGCGGCCGCTCGCTGAGCGCTCGCTGAGAAACGGACCTGTGACTTTCTTTCGTTTTGTGAGTAGATAATCGCATGGCTAGGAACCGCATACTCCCCACCCTGATCGTGGGACTCATCGGCGCCGTGATCGGCAGCTTCGTGATGATGCTGTACGCGAACACGCACGTCTTCGGGGCCGCCGGCCCCGGCAGCACGCCGCCTGCTTTTGCCGCAATGCCCCTTTCGGGCGTGAGCGACCAAGACCGTATCGTCAGTGCCGTCAAACGGACGAAGAGCTCGGTTGTGGCCATCACCGAACAGATCAACGGTCAGCAATACATTCCAACCGATCCGTTCTTCCAGCAGTTCTTTGGCCAGCAAGGCCCCGGCTTCGTTCAGCCTTATAAGGCTGAAGCGTCCGGCTCGGGCTTTGTCGTCGACGATCAGGGCGACATCGTGACCAACGCCCACGTCGTGCAGCCGCCCGAGCAGCCGAACGCGCGCATCAGCAATCTGACCGTCGTCTTCGCAAACGGTGACAAGGTGCCGGCCCACGTGGTCGCCGCCAACGTCGGTGCCGACGTTGCGCTGATAAAGGTCGACAACTACCGCAAACTGCCGCCGCCGCTTTCGCTCGCCGACTCCGACCGGCTGGAGCAAGGGCAGTGGGCGATCGCCATCGGCGAGCCGCTCGAGCTGCAGCAAACGGTGACCGTCGGCGTCGTCTCCGGCTTCGATCGCCAGGAACCGATTCCGACCGAAAACGGCAGCGAGATTAACTTCAAGGGTCTGCTCCAGACGTCGGCGCCGATTAACCCCGGGAACTCCGGCGGCCCGTTAATCGACATAGACGGACAGGTCATTGGCGTCAATCAATCGACCGTGAAGTCGGCCTACGCACAGGGCATCGGCTTCGCGATCCCGTCCAACACCGTCAAGCGCGTGGTCGCCGATTTGATGGCGCACCCCGGCATCCATCAAGGAACGGACACCGGATTTCTCGGGATCCTGATGCAGCAGCTTAACGCCGGCTTCAAGAACCAAACCGGCTATCAAGGGGACGCCGGCATCGGCGTACGCGAGGTGGTCTCCGGCTCGCCGGCCGACCAAGCGGGCATCTCGCCCGGCGACGTGATCGTTCAGGTCGACGGCAAGACGTTTAACGACCTCAAGTCGCTGCATGACTACATCGGCTCGAAGAAGCCGGGAGATACGATCCGCCTCAACCTCTGGTCGCAGGGCATGAAGAAGTTCGTCGCGGTCAAGCTGGGCGAGACCCCGGCGGCGCAGCCCATGACCCAAGGGCAGCAACAGCCGGAGCAGCAGGCTCCCCCGGAAGACCAGCAGCAGCCCGAACAACCGTGACAAGGGCAACCCTTTTGGGTAGCAAGCGGTTATAGGTTCGGAAACACTGCTCCGCCCCATCGTGTATGATGGTGCGGTACCCATTTCACGATTCGGTCCCCCCGTAAGCGGCAAGGCGCCGCCGGCGAGCGCGATTGGCCTCATTCGCGCTTTACCGGTATAGCTGGTCCAGGGCGGCCGGACGCATTCAACGAGGTAAGAATTTTTATGGCTAAAGTGGTCGGTATCGACCTAGGCACGACCATCTCGGTCGTTGCCGTGATGGAGGGCCCGCAGCCCGTCGTCATTCCCAACTCCGAAGGCTCGCGGACCACGCCGTCCGTGGTTGCTTTCACCAAAACCGGCGAGCGGCTCGTCGGTCAACTCGCGAAGCGTCAAGCGATCACCAATCCCGATCGCACGATCGCCTCGATCAAGCGCCACATGGGCGAAGGCGATTATCACGTCAAGATCGACGGCAAGGATTACTCGCCGCAAGAGATCTCGGCGATGATTTTGCAAAAGCTCGTCAACGACGCGAGCAACTATTTGGGCGAGCGCGTAACCAAGGCGGTCATCACCGTTCCCGCCTATTTCAACGACTCGCAACGGCAAGCGACCAAAGATGCCGGCAAGATTGCCGGTCTCGACGTGCTGCGCATCATCAACGAGCCGACGGCGGCGGCGCTGGCGTATGGGCTCGAAAAGAAGGGCAACGAGACGATTCTCGTGTGGGACCTCGGCGGCGGCACGTACGACGTGTCGATCCTCGAAGTCGGCGACGGCGTCTTCGAAGTGAAGTCGACCAACGGCGACACGCATCTGGGCGGCGACGATTACGATCATCGCATCGTCGAGTGGCTCGTCGATCAGTTCCGTCGCGATCAAGGCATCGACCTCAGCAAAGACAAGCAGGCGATGCAGCGTCTCACCGAGGCAGCCGAAAAGGCGAAGATCGAGCTCTCCTCGGTCGTGCAGACGAGCATCAATCTGCCGTTCATCACGGCCGATCAAGAGGGTCCAAAGCATCTCGACTACACGCTGACGCGTGCGAAGTTCGAGGAGCTGACGAGCGACCTGACCGATCGCTGCGTTGGCCCGTTCAAGAACGCCATCGCGGACGCGAAGCTCGACATCTCCAAGATCGACGAAGTGATCATGGTCGGCGGCGCAACGCGCATGCCGGTGATCCAAGAGCTCGTGCGCAAGCTGACCGGCAAGGAACCGAATCTCACCGTTAACCCCGACGAGGTCGTGGCGGTCGGTGCGGCCATCCAAGCCGGCGTGCTCGCGGGCGAAGTTCGCGACGTCGTGCTGCTCGACGTGACCCCGCTGTCGCTGGGCCTGGAAACGCTCGGCGGCGTGATGACGCGCCTCATCGAACGCAATACGACGATTCCGACGAAGAAATCGCAGGTGTTTACGACGGCCGAAGACGGTCAAACGTCGGTAGATATCCACGTGCTTCAAGGCGAGCGTCCGATGGCACCCGACAACAAGACGCTGGGACGCTTCCGGCTCGAAGGCATTCCGCCGGCGCCGCGGGGCATTCCGCAGATCGAGGTGACGTTCAACATCGATGCCAACGGCATCGTCAACGTCAGCGCCAAAGATCTCGGAACCGGCAAAGAACAGGCCATCACGATCACCGCTTCGACGAATCTCTCGAAAGATGAAGTCGAGCGCATGGTCAAGGATGCCGAGCTGCAGGGTGCGGCCGACAAAGCCAAGCGCGACGAGGCCGAGGTGCGCAACAACGCGTCGAGCCTCATCTACTCGACCGAGAAGTCGCTCAAGGAAGTCGGCGACAAACTCGATGCGAGCGCGCGCGGTGAAGTCGAGACGGCGCTCACCGAACTCAAACGCGTGAGCGAGAACGGCACGGTTGCGGAGATCAAACCCGCGATCGACCGGCTGCAGCAAGCCAGCTACAAGATGGCCGAGCTGCTGTATAAAGCCGCGACGCCCGAGGGCGGCCAACCCGGCCCGGATGGTGCCGGGGCGGGTGCTGGCGCCGGAACCGCCAACGGCAACGGCAGCGCAGCGCAACAACCGTCTGAAGATGTCATCGACGCCGAGTTCAAGGAGGCGAAGTAATTTCGAAGTGAGCGGCTAGGGTCTCCCGTCCCGGAGACGCTCGTCGCTCACCTCCTGTTCGCTCCTGCTCCTCCGCTTTTTCGGGAGAACGAAGTTTTGAAACGGCCCTCCGTGGCCGCCCCGAAAAAGTCGGAGGCTCCGTGACGCGGAGACCCATAGGCCGCTCACGCGAACAACTTCGCTAAAGTTTTGGATGAGAAAAAGGGATGTTTGACGATCAGATTTTGAGAACGGAAGGCGGGGAAGCCGTTATCGAAAAC
>JAFAHZ010000158.1 GCA_019236975.1 Vulcanimicrobiota bacterium
TTACGAGCCATTACTAGTCGTGCTCACCTCCTTTCGTTCGCGTTTGTGCTCCGCTTCGCGCAGAGCGTCTTCCAATTGAACCTGGCGTTCTTTGATTTCCTTTGGTATTGGCCGGCCTTCCGATAAGAGTGACGAGATGTCGTGCTCGAGCGTGACGAGCTCCTCACGGACCTCCGCCGCTCGCCGCCGCGCGTCGAGCAAAGCGGCGACCCGGTCCAGAAACGCGCGCCGCTGCGAGGTATCCTCGAACCGGCGCAACTTCGATCGTTCACCGAGCTCGAGCTCGGCGAGCAACGCGACCACGTCTCCCCGTTCCGCAAAAAGTGCCGTCACGTCGGCAACCGTCCGCAACTCAGCTCGCGCAGCGTACAGTTGCTCGAGGACCTCGCGGAGGACGGGATCGACAAACGCTCCTGGAGCGATGCGGCCGGCGTACTCATCTAGTAACAACGGTTCTTCCACGAACGCTGCGACTACGTCGCGCTCGAAGGTCACACGTTTGGGCGCCGGGGCGAGGTGGCGGGTGAAGCGAGCGCCCGGCGGCGCTTTGGGCGAAAAGCGGCCGGGATCGGCGTAAATGCGACTTAGACGAAGATCGTCGGGGGAAAGCCGGAGCTTGCCGGCCACGTACACGCGCCAGCGGTCCCACTCCTCACGTGGGAGGCTGCGCACCAGCTGCTCCGCGCGGCGCGCAATCTCGGCAGCGGTGGTGAACCCGCCGGATATCCGCTGCAGCTCGCGGTCGAGCATGAACTCCACCCACGGGATGGCCGCATCGAGGAGCGTCCGAAACGCATCGGCGCCTTTGCTGCGTACGTAGGTGTCGGGATCTTCGCCGGCGGGCAGCGCGACGATGCGTGCATGCAAGCCCGCCGCAATCAGGATGTCGACGGACTTCGCGGTTGCCGCCTGTCCTGCAAGATCGGCGTCATAGCACACGTAGACGTTTTCTGCGTATTTTCGCAGCTCGGCGGCTTGCTCGGCGGTAAATGACGTTCCGAGCGTCGCCACCGCGTTATCGAAGCCGGCTTGATGTAACGCGATGCAATCGAGGTAACCCTCAACCACGATCAGCGTCCCGGATTTTGCCGCCCCACGACGCGCGACGTTGAGCGCGTAGACGAAGCGCCCTTTGGTGTACACCGGGGTGGTGCCGGTATTGAGATATTTGGGGTTCTCGTCGGCCAGCGCGCGCCCGCCGAATGCGACCGTCTCGCCGGTCGTCGCGTATGTCGGAATCATCAAGCGGTTTCGGAAAACGTCATACACGCCGCGGCCCTCGCCACGCGCTTTCACAAGCCCCGCCGCCAGTGCGATTTGCACCTCGATGTTCTCGCGATGCAACTCGTCGCCGAGCGAGCTCCATTCGGGCGGCGCAAAACCGAGTTGAAAAGCCTCGATCGTCGAGCGCGAAATGCCACGGCTTTCGCAGTACCGTCGCGCCGCTTCGCCGCGCGGATCCTGCAACAGCAACCGATGGTAGTACGACGCGGCAATCTTGTTCGCATCGTAGATTGCCTCGCGTTCGCTGCGCCGGCGGCCTTCGCGCGGATCTTCGTCGGCCAGCTCGACGCCGGCACGTTTGGCGAGCACGCGTGCGGCATCGGGGAAGCGCAGGTTCTCCAGTTCCATCAGAAAGCGAATCGCGTCTCCACCCTTTCCACAGCCGAAGCACTTGAAGAAGCCACGATCGGGATGGACGTGAAACGACGGCGTCTTCTCGGCGTGAAAAGGACAGAGGCCAACGAGGTCGCGACCACGTTTGTGAAGCGTCACATATTGCCCGACAAAAGCCGCGAGGTCGGTGCGCGAAAGAATCTCGCGCGTCACCGACTGATCGATCCGCACCGCGTCAGTCTTCGCGGCGGTGGGTCGCGACCCCGCTACGAGGGCGCTTCTGAACGCGCGACGCGCGACGCCACGATGACGAATGCCAGCGCGCACAAACCGACGATGTTCGAGATTAAGGTCAAACGATCGTTGAGTGCCATCGAGCCCATCGACATGCCGCCGAACACGTCTCCGATAGCGCGCTCCATCAGCGCACCGGCCAGCATCGCGCCGACGATGAACAACACCACGAACGTCCATACGACGCGCGCCGGAAACGACTTCATGTAAATCACGACCAGCGGCGGAATCAGCAAGTCCCCGTAGATGAACGTCGTGTTCGCGCCCAGCGGAATGCCGGCGTTCGCCAGAAAACGCGCGATCGGAACGTTCC
>JAFAHZ010000318.1 GCA_019236975.1 Vulcanimicrobiota bacterium
GGCGCAACTCGAGCGGGAGCGACGTTGGGCGACGATGCGCGAGCTTCGGCTCGTCGATGCGGAGCAGCGCGAAAAGGAGTCGGAGCTGCGTGCCACAGCGGCCGCGCGGCTGGCAGAATCCGAGGCTCGGGAGTTGCGAAAGCAGACGGACCTTATCCGATCCGAAGCCGTCGAGTTGCGGGCAGAGAAGTTGCAACTGGCATCGCGCCTCGAAGAGCTGGAGGGCGACCTGGCCGACGCGAACGAGCGGCATGAAGGTGAGTTGCGCAAACGCCTTGAGGAGACGTCGTCACTCGAAGTGCGCAACGGAGACCTTACGAAAGCAGTCGAGGTTGCCGAGCGCCATGGCGCCGAGCTTGCAGCGGAGAAATCGCGGCTGGCCCGGCAGATTCACCAACTGACGGCCGAACTTGAAGAGCGGGCCCGCGAATCGACCGCCCAAGAGAAAGCTGCAAGCGAGAAATCGACACAACTGCGGCAGACCGTTTCGGCGCTTCAACACGAACTCGGAAGCTTGCGTAGGCAAGCGGCAATGCTCGCCAATGAAAACGGGCGCTTAGCAGAAGAAATTCGCAACGAACGCCGGCGGTACGCGGAGCTTGATAAAGAAAAAACGGTGACGACGCAGGCGCTAGCCACGGCCGAAGCTGCGATCGCGTCGAACAAGCGCGAGTTTTCTGAAAAAATCGTTGCAACCGAATCGGCGTGTGAGGCCCTGCTATCGGAAGCGGCCGAAGCGCTCGAGGAAGCGCAGAAACAGCGCACCGAAGATTGCGCCCGCTTATCGGAAGCCGACGCACAGTTGGAAGCGGTCCGAAAAGCTTCGCTGGCGGACAAGGTGGTCATGCGGGCGTTTGCCGACGATTTCCGGCAGCGCGCAGAGCACGCAGAAACTGAGTTCGCAACGGCGATCCGTCAGCGTGACGAACTCTACCTGCGAGTTGTCGATAACGATCGAGCGCTTCGGGAGGCGGCACAATATTCGAACAAGCTCGAGAACGACATTCGTGGACTTGAAGATGCGGTTGCCGCGGAACGCGCTCGAGTAACCTCGGCGGAAAACGAACTGGCAAGTCAGCAAGCCATTCTGCAGCATTTGCGCGAAATCGGAGAACAAGATCGCGTTCGTGCCGATGCATCGGCTGCGGAACTCGCATCACTAACGGTTCGTCACGAGATTTTGCAAGGCGAACTCGCCGATTCCGAAAATCGGCTTGTCGCGCAGGCCGAGGAAGTCCTCGCGAGTTCCCGTGCTGAGAGCGAGCGGCTAGCGACGTTGATCGATACGGTTCAATCGAGCCATTTCTGGAAGCTCAAGCGCTGGCTCATACGCCTGCGCGCGCGCTTGACCGGCCGATAAAACGTTTTCGTCGCAAGAGGTCGGAATCGGCGGCGATCGTCAGAACGCGTTCCGTGACGCGCGCCGAACTCGGCAGCTCGCGTACCGTATTGCCCAAAACCTTGAAAACGACGCTGTCGCCTTCCTTTTGATAGTAGCCATCGGGCCAGCCGCACGTAAATCCTGGAACGGCCGTATATCCTTCGGTGAACGAATCGACTTCTTGTTGGGTCACGTTCACGTTGTCGGTGGCACCAAAGGCTTCTAATTGCGACTCATTTTCAACCGTGCAATACGTCCCGTCTTCGCTGAGCTTGAACACGGTCGGCGTGTTTGCTCTTCGGTAGAACCCCGGGGGCATCGGTCCGGCGAACACGCGCGCGCGCTCGCGCTTCAACAACGCGTCGTGTTTCTCAAAAGCCGTATTGAGAACCGTCAGATCATCGGCGTTCAGCACCTTACCGGCGTGGAACTGCGGCCTTGCCGCGTTAGGCTCGGCCTCCAGCCATTCGTCGAGAAAGTCTGCGAACGCCGTCGTATCGATCTCGTAGTCGGCATAGTGCGGGAAGCCGAAGTTCGGATAGCCGGGCTCGTTGTTGAGCCGTATGGCGGGGCCGGTGAACAGCGTGACGTCGATATCGTTTTGCTGCACGATGTAGCAAAAGTTCAGCAAGTCGTGTGTGAACGGATGATTCAAAACGCACAGCTTTGACCCGGGGCGCGAAAAGAACGACAGATAAATCCCCGATCCTTCGGGGCCGACGACGAAACGCGCGTGACGCAGAAGTCGAACTTGATCGAGAAATGGATGGTCCTCGGGGTAGATGACGGTGAAGCCGCGCGAGCGCACGAGCGCCTCGACGGAGCGGCGATTGAGCAGTTTTCGCGGCAAGTCGTCGCGCCGAGCCAAATACACGCGGTCGATGCCGGTTGCCAGCGGAACCGCCGCGTCGGCATGGCGTTGCAGCGACGTCAAGAACGGACGAAAGCGCGCGGGCACCGTGCAGCGGTGGTCGGGACCGGGATAACGCTCGTTGACGTTTTCAAAGAACGGCTCGTGCGTCAAGGCCGGCGCATACCAGAGGCGTTTGACGTGAATCGGTGCGTAGGGGATCTCGATGACCTCGACATCGTCGGGCAAGAGGAAGTAGAGTGCATCCCGCAACTGTTCGGGCATTACGTCATTGATGAGGACCGGCACCCGCGGCAGCGATCCTGAAGCGGTGGCCGTCACATACTTTGGCAGATACTCCCAAATCCAATGACCGAAGTGCGTTGCATGCGGTCCAATGAGCGGCGCAAATGCTTCCTCGATTTCGATAACGCGGCGCTCGTCCTCGATCATCCATGCGGTTTCGCCTTCGCAGTGAAACACCAACGGGTCGAGTTGCACGTAGTCGTCAAAGGTCGTGAGTTCGTCGCCTTCGTAGTCGACCAGTGGAATGTCGCCAACGCGAACGAATTGCGAGTGCGCGTGCACGCGCGCGTCGGCGATGCATGTCACGTAAAACGAGCGTGCTTGGCCACGCATGACGCGCGCATCGTTCGGGCCGACGATTCTCGGCGGCTCGATCGCGAACGGCTGTTTCGGCGA
>JAFAHZ010000298.1 GCA_019236975.1 Vulcanimicrobiota bacterium
GCGGTTCGCGCTTGGTGCATACACCGTGCGGCGACCGTTTGAACGCGCGCGGCGAGGCAGAACTCTACCGCGAACCCGAGCGCGAGATCGAGATTCCCGAGGGCGAGCCGCTCGCCATCGAACTGGAAGCCTTCTGCCGGTCCGTACGCGGCGGCAAGCTGCCCCCGACGCACGGCGATGAGGCGCTTTCCGTCGTGCGCACCGTGGCGATGATTCACCAATACGCGGAGACACCTACCGCAACGGAGACCGTAACACAATGGACGGCGTAGCCGAAGCCACCTATTTCGTGCACGAAAGTTCGTACGTCGACGCTCCGGCGGAGATCGGCGACGGAACGAAGATTTGGCACTTTTCGCACGTGATGACCGGCAGCACGATCGGCCGGGAGTGTACGATCGGTCAAAACGTCTGCGTCGGCCCGCGGGTTCGCATCGGCAATCGCGTCAAGATCCAAAATAACGTGTCGGTCTACGAAGGCGTCGAGCTGGAAGACGACGTCTTCTGCGGGCCGAGCATGGTGTTCACGAATGTCGTGACGCCGCGCTGCGGAACGCCGCGGAATACCTCCGCGGACTTCGCTCCCACGATCGTACGGCGCGGCGCGACGTTGGGCGCGAACTGTACGATCGTCTGCGGGCACACCATCGGCGAGTTCGCCTTCGTCGGGGCGGGGTCGGTGGTCACGTCGGACGTGCCGCCGTACGCGCTCGTCTATGGAAACCCGGCACGCGTACGCGGCTACGCCTGCGAGTGCGGCGTTCGCCTGAGCATTGCGTACGACGCGGCACGCTGCGAAAGCTGCGGACGGTGGTACGTTCAGGAAAACGGCCGCTTGAGGCGGAGCCAGCGATGATTCCGATTTTAGATCTCACCCGCCAGCACAAGCAGCTGGAGCCCGAACTGGAGCGCGCGATTCGCGGCGTCCTCGAAGGCGGCGCTTTCATCAACGGCCGGAACGTCGCAGCGTTCGAAGAGGAGCTCGCCGGCTACCTTGGCGCCGCGCATGCCGTGGGCCTCAATTCGGGAACCGACGCGCTGCATCTGGCGTTACGTGCGCTCGACATCGGGCCGGGCGACGAAGTCATTACGACGCCCTTCACCTTCGTTGCGACGACGGAGGCGATCGGAATGGTGGGCGCGACGCCGGTGTTCGCCGACATCGATCCCGAAACGCTCAATATCGATCCGCGTGCGATCGCTGCGGCGATTACGCCACGCACGCGGGCGATTCTGCCCGTGCATCTGTACGGTTTGCCTGCGGCAATGGACGAGATCGTCGCCATCGCTCGCGAGCACTCGTTAGCGGTCATCGAAGACTGCGCCCAGTCGATCGGAGCGACGATCGGAGGAACTCGCACCGGAACGATCGGGACCGTCGCCGCGTTCAGTTTCTTCCCGTCGAAGAATCTCGGCGCGTGCGGCGATGCCGGTGCCGTCGTGACGAACGACGAGCAGCTCGCCGAGCGCGTGCGACGGCTGCGCGCGCACGGAGCGGCGGTGAAGTACTACCACGACGAGCTCGGCGTCAACAGCCGGCTCGACGAGCTGCAGGCGGCGATCCTCCGCGTGAAGCTGCCGTATCTCGACGGCTGGATCGAACGGCGGCGGACCATCGCCGCGTGGTATACGGTCGAACTCGGTCGTCTGCGCGGCATTACCCTGCCGGTGGGACGTCCGCGGCAGGCGGTGCGCCACGTCTACCACCAGTTTACGGTGCGCGTCGCCGATCGCGATCGCGTGGCGCGCGATCTTCGCGAACGCGGCGTAGGGACGATGATCTACTATCCGGTGCCGCTGCATCTGCAAGGCGTTCACGCAGGGCTCCGATTGGGCGAAGGAAGTTTTCCCAACGCCGAGGCTGCCGCGCGCGAAGTGTTGTCGCTGCCGATGTTTCCCGAGCTGCGCGACACGGAGGTCGATCGCGTCGTCTCCTCGGTGGAAAGGGTGCTGGCTCCCCAGAGCGCTCTGGTGTGAAGCGCATGCGCGTCTTGAGCGTCGTCGGCGCGCGGCCGCAGTTCGTCAAGGCGGCCGTCCTCAGCGCGGAGTTGGCACATCGCGGCATCGACGAGATCCTCGTCCACACGGGTCAGCACTACGACGCAACGATGTCGGACGTGTTCTTCACCGAGTTAAGCCTGCCGAAACCACGCTACGAGCTCGGCGTCGGTTCGGCCGGACATGGCGCTCAGACCGGCGAGATGATGCGGCGGCTCGAGCCGATCGTTACCGCGGAATCGCCGGATTGGCTGCTCGTCTACGGCGACACGAACAGCACGCTGGCCGGCGCGCTGGTCGCGGCCAAGTTGCAAGTGCCGGTCGCACACGTGGAGGCGGGATTGCGTTCGTTTAACCGGACGATGCCCGAGGAGATCAATCGTATCGTCGCCGATCACGTTTCGACGCTGCTCTTCGTGCCGAACGCTCGCGCGGCCGCACAACTCGCTTCGGAGGGCGTCGTGGAAGGCGTGTACGAGGTTGGCGATTTAATGGTCGACCTCGTGTCACGCGTCGGCAAGGCGCTGCCGGAGCGCCCGGCGATCCTGGAACGCTTTGGCGTCGAGCCCTACGGCTACGGCATGGCGACCATTCATCGCGCTTCGAACACCGACGACCCGGCGACGTTTTTACGCATCGTCGAGGGCTTGCGCGCCGTCGACATGCCCATCGTGTTCCCGGTCCATCCGCGAACGCGCGCAATTGCGGCGGCCAACGGCGTCGGCCGGGACGACAACATCATCGTGAGCCAGCCGTTGGCCTACGGCGAAACGATGGCGCTGCTCGCGCGTTCGTGCGTGCTGTTTACGGACTCGGGCGGCATGCAGAAGGAGGCATACGTGCTGCGCGTTCCCTGCGTGACGCTGCGCCAGGAGACGGAATGGGTCGAAACGCTCGAAGACGGCTGGAACGTGTTAGCGGGCAGCGATCCGGCGAAGATTGCGGCCAATGCGCGCAGGCTCATGCCGGCAAATCAGGTGGCGCATTACGGCGACGGCGGCTGCGCGCAGCGTATTGCGCAGGCTTTGTCGGGGTGCGGGAATGTGGAACGGGAAAGGTCCGTGTCGTTCTCCTCGTTGAACGCGCGACGCTACTCGGCATCGTGAAAGGGTTGAAGTGTGACGGCCTGAGCTGAAGGTCAACGTTCAAAAAAGGATCCAGCTACCGTGCACTTGACTAACGGTAGCGCGGCTGATCGGGCGTGCGACTCTTGTCGCTGCGCATTTATTCCCATAAGCTTAGCGAGCTCGCATTTGCAGCGGAGGCGTCGATGCAAAAGTATTTCGTGCTCGCGGTAATGACCGCTAGTTGCTTGATCGTCGCCTGTAGCGGTCAGGGAGGTATTCCAGCGCCGTCCGGAATTTCGACTACAGCCGGTACGCACGCGTCGCCTGTGCCTAAGCGCGGGCATCATCGTTTCCATCCGCGTAGTGCCACACCGCCGCCCGCGCACATACCAACGTGGTCAGACTGGGTCAGCGGCGGTGGCATCACGCAAGTTCAGACGCAAGATTGGCTTAATTGGGAGCGCGGCTCCGATCCCGCGGTCGTCAACTATTGCACCGGTACCTGCCATTCTATGTTTTACGTCAATCCGACCGACGCATTTTTGCGC
>JAFAHZ010000324.1 GCA_019236975.1 Vulcanimicrobiota bacterium
AGGTCGAAACGCGTATCGGCAAACACCGGACGCGGTTCGCCGTCGAGACGGGTGGTTCCGTACGCGCGTTCGAATCGAACGGCGCCGTTTTGTTCGATGCGCGCGACGGCACCGGTAAACGCCGTTCCACAGGCCGCACGCAGTACGGCGTCGACGCGTCCGTGACGATCAGGCACGTGCGAACTCGTCCCCAACGAACAGCGGCAGGCGGCCTTGCGGCATGATACCGGAAAACAGCACGTCGGCGAGTCCGCCGGTACAGGCACTATCGTCCCCATAGGCGGCGAGCAGGTGGCGTGCGCTCGGGAAACAGACGACGTCGAACGGCTCGAGAACCGAAACGACGACGGCGTCGGGAAAACGTTCGACAACGCGAGCAACGGCCGCAGCTTGGCGCGGATACACGTGCGCGCGGCGGGCGAGCACGATCGGCCGGCGCCCGCCGTGCGCCATCGATTCGAGTGCGTTTTCGACGGCCGCGCCGTCCGGCTCGAGCGCGAGCACCGTCTCGGTCAGCGCCGGCGCTTCGCGAGCGAGCGAGACGGCGGGTTCCCCGAATTGCAGCGCGTGCGACGCGGTTGGATCGGCGTGCGGAAAGCCGCGAATCAGCGTGACGGCGCGCCGAGCGATCTCGCGGCCAACACCCGGATGCGGAGGCCAAAGATCGAGCGGCAACGCGTCGCTCGCCGCCGTTCGTAGCCGCAGCACGCGCGCGTGCGCTTCACGCAGCCGGGCCAATGGGAGGCGCCCGCCGGCAACGGCGGCTTCGATGGCGCCGGCGGCCGCGCGTGCGAAATCCGGACGATGGCTGAACAGCAGCAGATCCGCACCGGCGAGCAGCGCGCGAACCGCGATCTCGGGATCGCCGCCCTCAACCGCACCCATCTCCAGACAATCGGTGACGTACGCTCCGCAAAAACCCAAATCGTCGCGTAGCAATGCGACGGCGCGCGCCGACAGCGACGCTGGATTTTCGGCGTCGAGCGCGCGCGCGACGACGTGCGCGCCCATGATCGCGGGTGCGGTCCCGGCGACGCGCGCGAAGGGAAGCAAATCCCGCCGCCGCAGCGTCGCTTCGGCAACGTCGACGAAGGGCCGCGCGACGTGGGAATCGACGTCGGTAGCCCCATGTCCGGGAAAGTGTTTGTAGCAGGGCGTTACGCCGCCGCCCATCAGTGCGCGAGCAAATCGCTCGCCCAACTGTGCGACCGCTTCCGGGTCGCTTCCGAGCGAACGGTTTCCAATGACGGTATTGCGTGGATCCAGCGCCAAGTCGAGCACGGGCGCGAAATCGAGGCTACAGCCGGCGCGACGCAGATCGAACGCGGTTTGTTCGCCGGCGCGCGCGGCCAGCTCGACGTCGCCGGCTGCGCCCAATGCCAACATCGGCGGCATCGGCTCGACGCCCTCGCGCAGCCGCGCCACACGGCCGCCTTCCTGATCGATCCCGATCAACGGCGGCGGCACTCCTGCGAATTGACTGCGCAACGCATCGGTTACTTCGCGCGCAGTCGCCGCCGAGGTGCCGTTGCGCGCGAACAACAGGTAGCCGCCAAAAGGCGGCAACTCGGTGAGGGCGCCGTTTTCGAACCCGCTTGCAATCACGCCGAATGCGAGCTCGCACGTTTGGTCGCTCATAGCGCGCGTCCGCTTCGGCGATCGAACCGGCGCACGAACGTCTCGGGGAATTCGAGCGCGACCTCGTCGGGCACGTTTTGGGAAGCCGGAACGCGCGCGGTGATCTCCCCGTCGGGCGTTGCGACGCAGACGTACGCGTCGGCCCCCGTCGTTTCGCGCCGCACGACATGGCCGCGCACTTCGCCCGATGCGTTTACGCGGACGTGTTCCGGCCGAATCGCGAGGTACGCACCGTTTCGTTCGACGACGTTCATCGGACGATCGCCAAGAAAGCGCGCTACCGCGAGCGATGCGGGCGAATCGTAGACGCGCTGCGGTTCGCCGGCATCTTCGATGCGCCCGTCGAGCAAAATCGCCAGCTCGTCTCCGACGCTCATTGCCTCCGCGTGATCGTGCGTCACGTAGACGATCGGACCCGCAAAGCGCTGCCGCAGGCCGACGACTTCGTCTCGCACGGATCGGCGCAACTCGGGATCGAGATGCGCGAGCGGTTCGTCCAGCAGCAGCGCCGCCGGATCCGAAAGCAGCGCGCGGGCAATCGATACGCGCTGGCGCTCGCCGCCGGAGAGTTGGCGCGGGCGGCGATCGAGCGTTTGCACGACGTGCAATGCACGTGCGGTTTCGTCGATCCGGCCGGCCGCGCCGGTTCTGCCGTTGCGCAGCGCAAAACGCAGGTTTGCTCGAACGGTCATGTTCGTAAAAAGCGCGTCGTCCTGGAACACCATGGCGATCCGCCGCCGTTGCGGGAGCAGCGGGCCGACGTCGATGCCGTCGAGTGCGACGTCGCCGCTTGCCGGGCGCAGCAGCCCCGCAAGCACGCGCAGCAGCGTGGATTTGCCGGCGCCAGAAGGTCCCACGATGGCGAGCGTTTTGCCGGAGGGGACCTCGAGCGATACGCCGTCGAGCGCGCGGTGCCCGGAAAATTCGACGACGAGGCCGCGCGCGGAGAGCGACACGCGTTATTCCAGCGCCGCGCGATAATCGTCGCGCGCGGCGGCATCGCCGCGGCGCGCGCGCTCGACGATCGCGCGCAGGTGCGTCACCGCGGCGTCGTCGGCGCGTTTGCCGGCCAAAACCAGACGCAGCGCCACGAGACTGAGGTCGGGGGTACGCGCGCCGAGCAAACGCATGCCCTCGTAGAAAGGTGCCGCCGCGCCGGTGGAGGACGGAGCGGCCAGCAGCCGGCGTACGACCTCGGGCTTATCGGGGCCGGCACCGAGAAGATAGCTATCGAGCAACTCGAACTCCACACGTATGGCCTTCGCCACGCGGATGCTGCTGCTCTTTGCCGTCGGAACGTTCACGCTCGCCGAGACGCCCTCCGGGGGCCCCAACGCCGTCTTATCGGCGATGCGCACGGCCGCCGGCCCCGTCTGGGCGACGCATTTCGTATCGATCTCGCGCCTGTCGTATAACGGAAGCACGACGACGGTATCGAGCGAGAGCCAAGGCTTGCCGTTTACGCTCCGGCGCTGCAACGGCGAGCTTTGCGACGGCACGTATTTCGACGGCATCCGTCTCTACACGACCAATGCGAACGACACGGCGCTGCCGCAGTCGGCCGACTCGGAGCCGTATCTGCGCGCACTTCGCTCGGTTGCATCGCTCTCGTTCTTGGCGCCGGCCTTTGGCGCCGATGGCGGGCGCATCCACGACGACGGGACCGCGACGATCGACGGGAAACGGTACCACGCGCTTTTGGTCGCCGACCGTCAGGCGCTCCCGCTGCGGATTTACGTCGACCCGCAAACGGCCCTCGTCCGCTTCGCACGCGATCTGCACGGCGAGGATACGTTCGAGTACCGCGATTACCGCAAAGTCGACGGCTTCGCGCTTCCGTTCGAGGTGCTGCACAACGGTTCGGTTCTCGAACGCTACGACGACCGCACGCCGGTTGCGTCGGCGTTTCGCGCACCTCGCGGTCTCGTGCCCGTGTTCGACGGGCCTCCGCAACCCGTCCCGGTCGATCCGGCGCACATTACACCCGTCTTTCCATGCTCGGTCGCCGGCGTTGCCGTGCGGTGCCTGCTCGATACGGGGAACTCCGGCGTTTCGATGAGCTCGGAACTGGCCGCCCAACTCGATGCGCCCGTCGTCGGCGCCTACGCCGTGCGCGGTCTAGGCGGCTACTCGACCCAAGTCGTGCGCGCCGGTCCGCTCAAAATCGCTAACGCGACGTTTCCCGAAGCCTATTACGTCGTACTCAACGACATCCATCCCAACGGTTATGACGTCGTCATCGGGACCGACGTGTTGGCGTCGACCAGCGTTGCGCTGGACGGCGCGGCCCACACGCTGCAGTTTGGTGCGGTCGCACCGCCGTCGACGATCACCATCCCTATGGCCTTCGAAAACTTCGTCCCGGTTGTTAAAGTCGAGCTCGGGAGCGTCGAAGCGCGCCTTCTCGTCGACACCGGCGACGAGTCCAACATCAATCTCGCGTACGATTTCTACTCCAAGCATCCATCGTTATTTACGGTGACGACCCGGCGCAACGTCAAAGGCGTGGGCGCGTCCTCGGTCGAGTTGCTCGGAACGATTCCGGAAGTGACGGTCGGAACGTATACGACCGGCCCGCAGACGATCGGCACGACGCAAACGCTGGCCGGTACCGCCTTCGGTCATTTAGGAGCGGCTTTTCTCGGGCAGTTCGACGTGCAGCTCGACTACAGCGCTGCCGAGCTGCATCTCGTGCCGCGCGGCGCTCACTCGACGCAGGGCTCTTAGGACGGCGCTTTGACGGAGCGCGCGGCGTGCACGTCGCCGACGTGGTCGGCCGCTTCTTCGGCCGGCGCCGGCTCTCCCAAAAAGAACCCCTGCACTTCGTGCGCGCCGATCGCGCGAATGTGCTCGAGCGTCAATCGCGACTCGATTCCTTCGGCAATCGACGTCAGGCCAAGGTTGTCGCAAAGCGTCACGATCGCTTTGACGATGGCCTCGTCTTGCGAGCCGGGGAGCATGTCGCGCAGGAAGCTTTGATCGATCTTGAGCGTGTCGATCGGGAAACGGCGCAGATAGCTCAAACTCGTGTAGCCCGTTCCAAAATCGTCGACCGACAAGCGCACGCCCAGGGCCTTGAACTCGTGGAGCAGGGCGATACCGCTCGTGATGTCGCGCATAATCGACGACTCCGTGAGTTCCAGCTCGATACGATTGGGATCGATGGAGCTCTTACGCAGCGTGGCGGCAATCGATTCCTTGAGGCCCGGCCGCTCGAACTGGCGTGCCGAAATATTGACGCAGACGCGCGGCACGAGAATTCCTTCGGCATCCCACCGCGCGAGCTGACGGCAGACCTCGGCGAGCACCCACGAACCGACCTCGTCGATCGCGCCCGTTTCTTCCGCTAAGCCGATGAAGTGGTCCGGCGAGAGCAGCCCGAGAACCGGGTGCTGCCAGCGCACTAATGCTTCGAAACCGCTAAAGCGCAGGTCTTGCGAACGGAACATCGGCTGATAGTGCAGCACCAGCTGATCCGCCGAAGCCGCCACGCGCAGGTCGCGCTTGAGCGCCAAGCGTTCCGAGGACGATGCGATCATCGTCGGCACGAACGAGCGCCAGCCTTTTCCGCCGGCTTGCTTGGCAGCCAGCATCGCCGCTTCCGAGGCACGGATCAGCGTGTACGCATCGTGACCGTCGTCGGGAAACGAACTGATTCCGCTGCTCACGGTGAGATAGACTTCCACGTCGCCGACCACGAAAGGCGCTTCGAACGCGCCGTGAAGGCGCTCCACGAACGACGTCGCATCGGAGGGATCGATGACGTCGACCAGCAGGATGGCGAACTCGTCTTCGGCGACGCGCGAGACGGTCGCACCGCCGTCGACGAGCCGGCGCATTCGGCTGGCGACCAGCCGCAGCACCTCGTCGCCGTTGCTCGTCCCGTACAAGTCGTTGACTTCTTTGAAGTGGTCGAGATCCGCGGTCACGAGTGCGAGCAACCCTTGATGGCGCCGCGCCATACCCATCGCCTGCGTGAGACGATCTTCCAGCAGCGCCCGGTTCGGCAAGTCGGTGAGCGGATCGTACTGTGCGAAATACGCCAGCCGCTGTTCGGCAATCTTACGTTCCGTAATGTCGAAAGCGACGGCGATCGTCCCGACGATGCGCGCGTCGATGTCGCGTAGGGGCTCGACGTGCGCCCGAAAGGTCTTGCCGCCCCAAATCATTTCGTACTCCGCCGCGCCGCCTTGAAGCGCTTGGAGGTGCGCGTGGCGGATGGGAAAGCGCGACTCGTCGGCGAGCAGCGCCGAGCTGGCGACGTGCGTGCCGATCAATGTCTCGGGCGCGTCGGGAACCTGATGAAGCTGCGCGCCTTCCACCGACGTCACGGTCAAGCTCGTATCGCACGAAATGACGAGGGCGGGCAGCTGTTCGAAGAGCAGCCGCAATCGCGTTTCGCGCTCTCGAAGCTGAATTTCCATGAGCGCGCGAGCGCGCCGCAACTCGGCATCGCGTACCGCCCGCTCGGCCGCCGGACCCAGCCGTTTGAGATTATTCTTGAAGATGTAGTCGTAGGCGCCCAAGCGGATGGTTTCGACGGCGGCTTCCTCGCCGACGGCGCCTGAAACGATCAAGCAGGGAATCTCCACGTTGAGCTCTTTGATGAGATCGAGCATTGCCATTGCCGAAAAGGAGGGCATCGAGTAATCGCACAGGATCAAATCCCATTGCTCGTCCAGGAGCACGCGTTGCGCGTCCTCGCGGCTATCCACGCGTTTCGTGTCGACGGTGTAGCCGTGCCGCTGCAACGCGAGCACGTTGAGCTCGGCGTCGTCGGGTGAATCGTCGACGCAGAGCACCCGCAAACGGGTGGCGGCGCTCAGATGTGAATCCCTTGCGGCGGCGCCTCGTTGAGGACCAGCCAATACAGACCGACTTGCCGCACCGCTTCGACGAACTCGTTGAAGTCGACCGGCTTTCGCACGTAGCTATTCACGCCGAGCCGATACCCCTCCAACAAGTCTTCCTCTTGTTTGCTGGAGGTGAGAATGACCGTCGGTATCAAGTGGGTGTCCTCGCTCGCCCGGATCTTCTCCAGCACCTCGAGTCCGCTGATTTTCGGCAGCTTGAGGTCCAGCAGGATGACTTGCGGCAGCGAGCGGCCGCCGCGATCTCCGAACAGAAAATCGCACGCCTCGGCACCGTCGCGCAGTACGACCACTTCGTTGATGATGTGATTTTTGTCGAACGCGCGCTGCGTGAGCTCGATGTCGTCTTCGTTGTCTTCCACGAGTAAGATATAAGGTTTCATTCCACTCCGTCCGGTCGATGCGGTAAGGAAAAGTAAAACGTCGCGCCTTTGCCCGTCTCTCCCTCGGCCCGGATCGTCCCGCCGTGCCGGTGCACGATGCGAGCGACCGTTGCCAGTCCGATACCGGTGCCCTCGAATTCCTCGTTGGCGTGCAAACGCTGGAACGCTCCAAAGAGCTTGTTTCCGTACGCCATGTCGAATCCGGCACCGTTATCGCGAACGAAGAACTCGCCGCCGGCATCCGTTCGGCCGACCGATATCCTGGGGTTCTCCGTCTTCCGCGTGAACTTCCACGCGTTCCCCATGAGGTTCTCCAGCACCGCCCTCAAGAGGTTGGGCTCGCCCAAGGCAACCAAGGCGGGTTCGATTGCGAACTCTACCCGGCGCTCCGGATCGCGGTCGTGCAGCTCCTCGGCAAAAGACCTCGCAATCGCCGTGAGATCGACCCGGGTGTAGGTAACGGCCGCGCGCGCGACCTTTGCGAGCTGGAGCAGAGCGTCGATAAGGCTGGCCATGCGCTGGGCAGCCTTGCGTACGCGGTCCAGATAGTTCTGCGCCCGTTCGTCCAGCTGCTCGCCGTAATCCTCGACCAATGCTTGGCTGAATCCGTCGATCGCACGCAACGGTGCGCGCAGATCGTGCGAAACCGAATACGAAAACGACTCAAGTTCCTTATTTGCCAACTGCAACTGCTTCGTCCGCTCGGCGACACGCGCTTCCAGCTCGGCGTTGAGGTCGCGAATACGCTGTTCTTCCGTCTTCCGGCGCGTGATGTCGCGAACGTAAGCGGCGACGCCGTCGCTGAACGGATACATGCGAAGCTCGTGCCATCGATCGCGATATTGCGTTTCGATCGTTGCCGACTGCTGCGACTGCAGCGTTTCGAGCAGCGCACGGTACACGCGGCCGCCGGTATCGCCGAGCGGGTCCGTATGAATGGCGATCGACTCTCCGATCATCGTTTCGGGCGTACGACCCCAGAACCGCGCGAAGCGCTCGTTCGCATACGTGATGCGCAGGTCGCGATCGAACGAAACGAAGCCGTCGCGAACCGTTTCTACGACCTGCCGCATCCGCCGGCTGGACTCGATCGACGAAGAGGCTTCGGCAATCGTTTGCGCGAGGGACTCGACGAACCGTACGTCGCCGACCGCGAACGTGCGAGAGGTGGTCGCGTAGACGACGATCATTCCTTTAGGATCCGCCGGCGTTCCTACGAGCGCGCAGATGCACGCGCGTACGCCGTTCGACATCAGCTCCGGCATCCTGCGCGCACGCGGATCGACGCGCAGGTCGCCGGAAACGAATGGTTCGCCCGTGCGTAACGCGTGTTCGAGATGATCGAGCTCGGGCGCGAAGGCGTCGAGGGAGGCGCCGGGGTTCCAGCCGACCACACCCGACGCGACGAGCCGGCCGCGCAGACGATCGTAACTGTAGATCTCGACGATCGGGGCTTCCAGCACGTCGCGCAGCAGATCGATGGCGTCTGCGAGCAGCTCCTCAAACGACAAGCCGCCCAGAACCGACCGCCCGAAGTCGATGATCGCGCGCTGCCGGCGCGCGTTGCGTTCGACTTCGCGCTGCGCTTCGATACGCGAGCTGACGTCGCGGAAGTAGACCGACAGGCCGTCGGCAGAAGGATACGCCTTGACTTCAAACCAGCACTCCGCGGTCGCGGAATACTCGACGAACTGGACCGGCGTTTGCTCGCGCATCGCGCGGCTGTACTCGCGTTCGAAGAGCCGCCCTCGCGCTTTGGGAAAAGCCTCGAGCCACACGCGGCCGATCGGATCGCTCTCGACGTGCAGCAATCGCCGCGCTTCGGCATTCATGTAGGCGATACGCCAATCGGCATCCAATGCGAAAAAGCCGTCCGTAATACGCTCGAGAACGAGCGCTAGGTTCGGCTGCAAGACGGCGGCGTCGGTCGTAGTTCCGTCGGCCAAAGCTTGCTACTCCTGTTTGGCTACGTTCTGCCGACAAGGGAAGGTGGCCTGTGCGCGCCAAGCCGCTCTGCGATGAACTGGCGACGCCCGCTCGCTGCGCTGGCCGCTTCCCTCACTATCGGCGCCGCGTCGCCGTCCCCCAAAGCACCCAAACCGCCCGCCCTGGATCCCTGCACGGTCGTCGCCGTCGAGATGCTCGAAACCGTCGATTCCAGCGACGCACGCGCCGGCGACTTCTTTCGCTTTCAAACCGTGAACGCGGTAACCGCGGGGGCCGCCGTCACGATTCCCGCGCGTACGCTGGGCTACGGCGAGGTCACGATCGCCTCGCCCGCCGGCCGTCAAGGTCACGCGGGAGTGCTCGTCCTGGACCCGCGCTATCTGGTGTTGCCTAACGGCAAACATCTCGGCGTCGTGCTCAACCACAATACGGACTCCTTACAGAAATCCGGCGCGACGGACAGCGCGCCGAGCTACTTGGGCGCGCTGCCGATCCCCGGCGTCGGCGCCGCACTGGGCGTCTTTAATTATTTTCACCGCGGTAAAAACGTCGTCGTCCCTCGCGGACTGCTCTTTACGGTGTTCCCGAGCGACGATCCGTCGGTCGAGCGCTGCCAGGATCATCCAGCCGAGTAAACTTTGGGCGCGCACGCCCGCACGCAGTTGCGGCCTTCGTTCTTGGCGCGGTACAGCGCTTCGTCGGCGTCGGCGACCAAAGCCGGCGGCGAATCGGCCGGAGTCGGTACGCGTGCCGCGACGCCGACACTGATCGTCATGCCGCCGTCGCGCTCGACCATTCGGCGCATGTGCTCGGCAACGTCCTTCGCGTGCTCGGCGTCGGCGTTGACTAAGATAGCAACGAACTCTTCGCCGCCGTAACGAGCAAAGCAGTCGCCCGCGCGCCGCAGCGTCGACGAACAGAGCGCTGCGACGCGCCGAAGGCACTCGTCGCCAACCTGATGGCCGCGCGTGTCGTTGAGTCGCTTGAAGTGATCGACGTCGACCATCAGCAGGGCGATTGGAACGCCGGCACGCAGCGTAAAGTTCCACGTGCGGACGAGCGTTTCGTCGAACGTGCGGCGGTTGGCGACCCCGGTGAGCCCGTCGACGAACGCGAGTCGCTCGAAACGATCGCGTTCCGCTTGAATGCCGCGGTTGCGCAATGCCACGGCGTATGCGAAAAACGCAGCCTCCCAAGCTACGCCTGCGTCGAACGTGTAGACCAATGCGTCGATATTCGGCAACACGTTGTGTTTCGCGAGATCGTTGACGATGGAACCGACGATCGGACCCAACAAGCCGAGCAGGTAGGTCGTCGCGATGACGCCCTCACGGGGTCGCGCACGAACGCCGAGTACGACGAGTGCCGCAAACAGCGCGTCGAGCGCGAGCTGATCGACGACGTAAAAATGCCATGCCGGGCCGAGTACGAATTCGATGAAAACCAAGGGAACGTTCAGCGCGAGCACGCCGCCGACGATCCATCCGGCCGTCGGGTCGTGACGCCGAACGCGCAATAAGGAAATCGCGAATGCCGCGGAGGTGACCAAATACGCAACGACGATTGCCGCCTCAACGCCCGCGCCTCCGGGACGCCCGAAGAGGAAATACAGTTCTTCGACGGCCATGACCGTCATCAGCGCGCAGTACACCGCGCTGGCGCGGCTGCGCATGAGCATCGATGCGATCACGTTCACGATCGTCATCGCCAGGAAATAACCGCCGAAGCCGGCGTGCAAAATCGCGTTCATCGTGCGATCTTCTCGTCGATCCAAGCGGCCGAGGCGGAGACGACGATTTCCGGCCGATCGGCGTGAGGCGCGTGACCGCAATCGGCGAGCACGAGGCGATCGACGGACCCGCGCGCCTTAGCGGCGAGTGCGTCGAGCTGCGCTAACGTCCCGTATTCGTCTGCGGTGCCCTGCACCACGAGCACGGGCGCGCTCACGCGCGCCGCGTGCGATTCGATATTCCACGAAGCAAACGCCGGCGAGAGCCACACGTCGTTCCAGCCGTAGAACGTTCGATTGGCGTCGGCGTGATGGCGGCTCATCCGTTCCCGCAGGCCGGTCGTCTCGTACTGCGTTCTCATCGCCGCAATGCTCGTTAGCGACAGCACCTCCACGAATAAATGGGGAGCTTCCAAGACCAACCCGCGTACCCTCTCCGGGTGCTCGCCGGCGAAGATCAGCGCGATCGAGCCGCCGTCGCTATGCCCGGCTAGAACGACGTCTCCGATTCCCAGCGCTTCCAGCAGCGCCGGCAGAACCGTCAACGCTTCGTCGTGCATGTAGCCGGGCTCGCGCGCAGGCGCCACTACGGACGAGAAGCCGTTACCCGCGCGCGAATAGATCAACGCCGGGCAGCCGGTGCGTTCGGCAAGTGCCGCAGGAAAGGATCTCCAGAGCCGCACCGATCCGAGACCTTCGTGCAAGAACACGATCGGCGGCAACCCGCTGCGCCGCCCCGGAACGCGCAAGTACTCGATCTCGTTGCCGAGCAGTGCGATTCGCTCGAGCGCCGCCGGGGACACGTCGACGGCTACGTGTTCGGCAGAGGCGTGGGGATCGGAGCGGGCACCGGTGTCGCCAACACGGTCACGTTGATCGCCGCGTCCGGACAGTTGCACAAAGCATCCTGAACTTGGATCGTCGCCGCGCCCGTACCGGTTGCCGTCATTTCGCCGCGCGGACTGGGCGGCGGCCACGGGGCGGGCTGCGCGGAGAAAACCGGCAGCGGCGACGGACTGGCGGGATTCATCGTTACGACTTTCGCGTCGCTGACGTTAAACGTCACGTAATCGGTCGGAACGGGCGACGGCGGCAGCGTGTTGAGCCAGTAGTACACGTAGCGCGTTTGACCCGGCTGTCCGAAGACCGGCGCGGTGAACGTATAGGTATTTGCGGGCGGCGGTGCGGGACACGCGCGTGCGTAGGGTGCCGGCAGCGCTTCGACGAGCTGCGTTCCATACGCGCCTGCGTCGCGAAAGAACACGATGGGCGGAAGCGAGGGAGCAACGGCGGGCGGCGTGGACGACGCGAACGGACTCGGATACGGAAACGGCCCCGCATAACGCGGATGACCGGTTGCGAAGACGGCGTTTCCGCACAAGACGACGTAGAAACTCGCGAAGGTGTCGCTGTGTTCGTAGATCGTCGGCGCGACCGCTTGCACGCTGACGACGTTGGCGGCGGAGATGCCTTCCGGCGTGGGTACATCCGGACTGCCAGACGGAAACGGCCCGGGCGGCAGTGGCGTTCCATTTACCGACACGGCGTGAAAGCGCGTCGTCACCGCTACGCTCTCCGGCATCACCGAAATCGTCGCGCTCGCCCCATTGCTTGCGCCGCTGCCGCACGGGTTGGCTTGTGCGCCCGTGCTGGTGACGCTGCCGCCGGGCGCGTAGACGAAGCGCAGATGCGAGCGTCCCGATACCGCGATTTGCTGTCCGGCTTTCACACGAATGCTGGTGTGCGCCAACTCGCGGATGGGCCGTGCGAACGACGCGTACAACACTTGCGCTCCCGACTTGGCGGTGACGAGGATCGCGGGGCCGAACCCCGGCTCGCGCTCGACGTACCGCGCGCGGCCTTCGAGCGCCGAATACACCGGCTTGCCGGCTTTGTAGGCGATGGCGATGGCGGGATAGGCGTAACGCGTGCCGCCGGCCGATTGCATGAGTTGACCGAACGCCGTCGCAACGACGAGCGCGCCGTGCACCGGCGAATGCAGGGCCATTCCGATCGTACACGGCGCATGCGCCGCGGCCTCGGATGCAAAATCGGCAGACGCGCCCCCGGCGGGCGCCGGGAGGGGCGGGGCTATCGTCTGCGCGCAGGCGGCCAGTACGGCTAGCGCCGCCAATAAAAGGAACGCGTGAATGCGGTGCATCGCTCTACCATATTCGACCGGAGGATTCGCTAGCCTTAACTTTCAACGGGCACCGGGTGACTGCCGAGGGACGGCGCCTCGAACAGCGCCGCAACAAGACCGAGCACTGGGGCTGGTGGGGACCCTACGTCAGCGAGCGGCAGTGGGGAACCGTTCGCGAGGATTACAGCCCGTACGGTACGGCGTGGGAGTATTTCCCTCACGATCACGCGCGCTCGCGGGCCTACCGGTGGGGTGAAGACGGGATTGCCGGAATCAGCGACAAGGATCAGCTGCTGTGTTTTGCCGTCGGACTCTGGAACGGCAAGGATCCGATCGTCAAAGAGCGCCTGTTTGGGCTGACCAACAGCCAAGGCAACCACGGCGAAGACGTTAAGGAGTACTACTTCTACCTCGACAACCTGCCGTCGCACGCCTATATGAAGATGCTGTACCGGTATCCGCACGATGCCTACCCGTACGACTGGCTGGTGGCCGAAAACAGCCGCCGCACCAAAAACGATCCGGAGTTCGAGTTGATCGACACCGGCATCTTCGCCGGCAATCGCTTCTTCGACGTGTTCGTCGAATACGCGAAGGCCTCGCCCGAAGATATGGCGATTCGTATCACCGCCGTCAATCGGGCCGCACAACGTGCGACGCTTCACCTTCTGCCGACGGTTTGGTTTCGTAACACGTGGTCCTGGCGCAAAGGTTCGTACAAACCGTCGCTGCGTCGCGATGTGCCCGCACGAGCGCCGCTCGACTCGGCAGCACCGATCGTCGCCGAACACGAGAAGCTTGGCGAGTGGAGGCTTTTCGCCGGCGACGCCGCCGCCGAACTGCTCTTTACCGAGAACGAAACCAACTACGAACGGCTCTACGGTGCCGTAAATCCTGGACCGTTCGTCAAAGACGGTATCAACGATTACGTCGTCGGGGGCAACGCCGGTGCAATCAACCCCCTCCAGACCGGCACCAAAGCATCCGCACGCGTCGTTCGCGAGCTCGCGCCCGGAGAATCCTTCGTGCTGCGCCTGCGCCTGCTCAAAGGTGACGCCGCTTCGCCCTTCGCCGGTTTCGACGAACTCTTCGAAACGCGCCGCATCGAAGCGGATGAGTACTACGGCGACGTGCTCGGCATCGTCGAAGACGACGACCGGCGCTCGATCGCTCGCACGGCCCTCGCGGGAATCTTATGGAGCAAACAATTCTATTATTACGTCGTGCAGGAATGGCTCGACGGCGATCCCGCCATGCCGCCGCCGCCGCCCGAACGGAAAAGCGGCCGCAATGCCGATTGGAATTTCTTTCACGCCGAAGACGTGCTCTCGATGCCGGACAATTGGGAGTATCCGTGGTTTGCGGCCTGGGACACGGCGTTTCATTGCGTCGTGCTCGCGCTGGTCGACCCGGACTTCGCGAAGAAACAACTGATGCTCATGACGCGCGAATGGTACATGCATCCCAACGGACAGGTACCGGCGTACGAGTGGGCTTTCGGCGACGTGAATCCGCCGCTGTTCGCTTGGGCGGCGATGCGCGTCTACCAGATCGAGGGGCGGCGAACGGGGACTCACGACACGCTCTTCCTCGAGCGCGTCTTTCAGAAGCTGCTCTTGACGTTCACGTGGTGGGTAAACCGCAAAGACGCTTGCGGCAACAACATCTTTCAAGGCGGCTTTCTCGGGCTGGACAACATCGGTGTCTTCGACCGTAACGCGATGCCCCAAGGCTTTAGTCTCGATCAGGCAGACGGAACGGCCTGGATGGCGATCTTCTCCGCCAACATGCTGGCCATCGCCATCGAACTTGCCGGAACGCTTCCGGCCTACGAGGACATCGCCTCGAAGTTCTTCGCGCACTTTCTGTATATCGCGAAAGCGATGAACGATATCACCGCAGGAGGGCTGTGGGATCCTGCCGACGGTTTCTACTACGACGCGCTGCACGACGGAACCCAAACGATTCCGCTGCGCGTCCGCTCGATGGTCGGCTTGATTGCTCTCGTCGCGTCTTCGGTGAGCGAAGAGCAGGCTACGCTGGCGCTTCCAGACTACATGAAGCGCGTTCGCTGGTTCGTCGAAAACCGCCCCGACCTGACCGAGTCGATCGCCTACATGCAGTGTTCCGGCGTGGCGAGCCGCTATCTTCTCGCGCTTGTGGACCGCGATAAGCTCGTTCGTATCCTGCAGCGCATGCTGGATCCGCACGAATTCCTGAGCCCGTACGGTATTCGTTCGCTTTCGCGCGCGTACGCCGACCACCCGTACGTCTTGGACTGCGCGGGAATGCGCAGCAGCATCGAATACGAGCCGGCTGAGTCGCGCAGTGGAACGTTTGGGGGGAATTCTAACTGGCGCGGTCCCGTTTGGTTCTCGCCGAACTTTCTGCTCGTCGAGGCACTGCAAAAACTGCACTATTACTACGGCGACGACTTCAAGGTCGAGATGCCGGCCGGATCGGGCTCGTATTCGACGCTCTGGGAGATCGCGAGCGACCTTTCAGAACGGCTGATCGGCATCTTCACCCGCGACGCATCCGGGCGGCGAGCCGTCTTCGGCGGCAACGATACCTTCCAAAACGATCCGCTCTGGCGCGATTACGTACCGTTCTACGAATATTTCCATGGTGACAGCGGTGCCGGCTTGGGAGCCGGCCACCAAACCGGATGGACCGCGCTCGTTGCGAAGCTGATCCTGCAAGTCGCGGAATATAAAGGTAAACACCCGTTCGACACGCGTCCGGAAGGGTAAGAGATTCCTCTGAGCACGATTGCGTTCGGGCGGTCCATCTGCGACGACTTGGCGTCCGCCGAACGCCGCGAATGGCTGGTGACCAACGGTATCGGCGGCTTCGCAATGGGAACCATTGCGGGAACCCTGACTCGCCGCTATCACGGCTTGCTGATCGCCGCGCTCCGTCCCCCGCTGGAGCGAACGCTGCTCGCGACCAAGGTCGACGAGACAGCGACGTATCGAGGCGTGCGAACGGAGCTCGCCACCAATCGATGGCGCAACGGCTACGTCTCGCCGGCCGGCTTCGTCGCGATAGAGCGTTTCGCGCTCGACGGCACGATGCCGGTCTGGCATTACGCGCTCGGCGATGCCCTGCTCGAAAAGCGGATCTGGATGGAGTACGGCAAAAACGCCGTCTACGTTCGCTACCGGCTGCTGCGAGGTGCGGCCCCCGTCGATTTGCAGTTGCGCGTTTTTGCGAACTACCGGAACTTCCACGGCAACACGCACGCGGGCGAATGGACGATGCGCGTTACCGGTATCGAATCGGGCGTTCGCGTCGATGCCTTCGACGGCGCGCAGCCGTACTGGCTGCTCGCCCACCGCGGGACCGCGACGGCCGAAAACGTTTGGTATCGGGACTTCTTCCTCTCGATCGAAAACCAGCGCGGTTTGGACGATCTCGACGACAATCTGGCCGCGGCTCGCGTCGACGTCGCGCTCGAGCCGGGCCAAGAGACGACGCTTCTCGCCTCGACCGAAAGCGACGTGGCTTTCGCGGACGCGCTCGAGCGGCGGCACGCGCGGGACGGTATCGTGATTGCAACGTGGCAGGCGACGCCGTATGCGGCCGCGGATCCGGGGTGGATGCGCCACTGCGTCCTCGCGGCCGATCAATTCGTCGTCGAACGTCCGACCGTTTCGGATCCTAAAGCGATGACCGTGATCGCCGGTTATCCGTGGTTTGCCGACTGGGGACGGGATACGATGATCTCTCTACCCGGACTGGCGCTGATGACGGGACGCCCCGAAATCGCGCAGGAAATCCTTGCGTCGTTTGCGGCCCACATCGACGGCGGAATGCTGCCGAACTGTTTTCCGGAAACCGGAGAGGCGCCGCAGTACAACACGGTCGACGGCGCGCTGTGGTTCGTCGAAGCGCTCGCACGCTACGTGCGCGCGACCGGCGATCTGCCGGCATTGCGAACGTTTTGGCCCGCGCTCCAGTCGATTATCGACGGGTATCGCGGCGGAACGCGGTACGGCATTCACATGGATGCCGACGGCTTGATCGTCGCCTCCGATCCCGGTCAGCAGTTGACCTGGATGGACGCGCGCGTCGGCGATTGGATCGTCACGCCGCGCATGGGCAAGCCCGTCGAAATTGCGGCGTTGTGGTTCAACGCCTGCAAGCGCATGGCGGAACTTGCCGATCGCCTGAAGGCACCCGCCGAAGAGTACTCCCGGTTAGCGCAAACCGTAGCTGCAGGGTTCGCCCGCTTTTGGAATCCCGCTACGGACTGTTGTTACGACGTGCTCGACGGCCCGCAGGGGAACGACGCCACGTTGCGTCCCAATCAACTCTTTGCGATCGCGCTCGCGTATCCGGTGCTCGATGCCGCGCATTTCCGAGCCGTCGTCGACGCCTGCGCGGCGCAGCTGCTCACGTCGAACGGCCTTCGCACGCTGTCGCCGGCCGATCCCAAATTCATCGGCGAGTATTCCGGACCGGCCCAACACAGGGACGCATCGTACCATCAAGGCACGGCATGGCCGTGGCTGCTCGGCGCCTTCTCGGTCGCGCACGCGCGCGCGTACGGCAATGCGGCGACCGCGCGATCGTTTCTCGAACCGCTGGCCGATCAGCTCTTCGACTACGGCTTGGGAAGCGTCTCCGAAATCGCCGACGGCGCCGATCCGTTCCGGCCGCGCGGCGCCGTGTCGCAGGCGTGGTCGGTCGGCGAACTGCTGCGTGCGTGGCACGATATCGGGGAAATCTGCGCGGGCCGGACGATGTGATGCTGCTCGACAAATACTGGACGGATCCGTTTTCGTTCTTGGGACCGCACGTGCGCGGCGACGATTTCGTCGTTCGCACGTCGGCGCCGCAAGCATCTCGAGTCTTCGTCGCCGAGCGCGGCGGCAATGCCCTTCACGAAATGCAGCGCATCGACGGCGAAGGGCTGTTCGAGCTCGTGCTGCGTAACCGCAAATCGTTCCCCTACTGCCTCGACGTTGAGACCGCGGCTGGGCGCCATCCGATGGAGGACCCATATCGCTTTGGACCGATTCTCGGCGATATCGACGCCCACTTGATCGGCGAAGGCACGCATCGCGAGCTGTGGCGCGTGCTCGGCTCGCACCGTCGAACCATCGAACGGGTTGAAGGCGTCGCCTTCGCGGTTTGGGCGCCGAACGCGCTGCGTGCGAGCGTGGTCGGCGATTTCAACGATTGGGACGGGCGGCGACATCCCATGCGCAAGCGTGTCGAGTGCGGCGTCTGGGAAATCTTCGTGCCCGGTGTGCGGGAGGGCGCGCGTTATAAGTACGAACTCGAAGGTGCCGCCGGCGGATTGCTTCCGCTCAAAGCCGATCCTCTCGCGCGCTACGCACAGCTGCGTCCGGACAACGCCTCGATCGTTCACGAGATGCACGCGCCGCCGTGGCGCGACGACGCGTGGATGCGCGCGCGGGCAGGCCGGCAGCGGCGGGACGCACCGATCTCCATTTACGAGGTGCACGCCGGGTCGTGGCGACGCGGTGAGGACGATCGGTTCCTAACGTATCGCGAGTTGGCCGATTCGCTGCTGCCCTACGTCGCGGGACTCGGTTTCACGCACGTGGAGCTGTTGCCCGTCACCGAATACCCGTTTGACGGATCGTGGGGATACCAACCGACCGGCATGTACGCGCCGACGAGCCGCTACGGATTGCCCGAAGATTTTCGCGCGTTCGTCGAGCGCGCTCACGAACTCGAGCTGGGCGTGATTTTGGATTGGGTGCCCGGGCACTTTCCCGACGATCCCTTCGGTCTCGCGCGCTTCGACGGCACGCACCTCTACGAGCACGACGACCCTCGCAAAGGCTTTCATCCCGATTGGAACACGCTCATCTACAATCACGGCCGGCGCGAAGTTGCCAACTTTTTGATCGCGAGCGCGCTCTATTGGATCGAGGAGTTTCATGCCGATGCGTTGCGGGTCGACGCCGTCGCGTCGATGCTCTACCTCGATTACAGCCGCCGTGAAGGCGAGTGGCTTCCCAACGAATTCGGCGGCCGCGAGAACGTCGAATCGATCGCGTTCTTGCAATCGCTCAATTCGCGCATCGGCCGCCTGCACGGCGACGCCGTGACGATCGCAGAGGAATCGACCTCGTGGCCGCTGGTTTCGGGCGCGGTGGCCCAAGGCGGCCTCGGGTTCGCCTACAAATGGAACATGGGATGGATGCACGAC
>JAFAHZ010000118.1 GCA_019236975.1 Vulcanimicrobiota bacterium
GGATCGGGTTCGACGAACTCGGCAAAGCGGCCGCTGCCGGCCCAATCGAAACGGCCGCCGTCGACGATGACCCCGCCGATGGCGGTGCCGTGTCCCCCGATGAACTTGGTGGCCGAATGCACGACGACGTCCGCACCCCAGTCGATCGGTCGCAAAAGATACGGCGTTGCAAGCGTGTTGTCGACGACGAGCGGTAGGCCGTGGTCGTGCGCGATTTTGGCGACCGCTTCCACGTCGAGCACGTCGATTTTTGGATTGCCGATCGTCTCGGCGAAGATCGCCTTCGTGTTGGGACGGATCGCCGCTTCGATTGCGCCGGGCTGCGCGAAGTCGACGAGGTCGACCTCGATGCCGAAGCGAGGTAGCGTGTGCGTGAAAGCGTTGTAGGTGCCGCCATACAGCGAAGCCGAGCTAACGATGCGATCGCCGGCCCGAGCCAGGTTCAGGACGGCGTAAACGACGGCGGCTTGTCCGCTCGCGACGGCCAGCGCTCCCACGCCGTTTTCGAGTGCGGCGAGGCGTTGTTCGAGCACGTCGGTCGTAGGATTGTTGATCCGCGTGTAGATGTTGCCGAACTCTTCGAGTGCGAAGAGTTTGCCGGCGCGTTCGGTCGAGTCGAAGAGGTACGAAGTGGTTTGGTAAATGGGCACGGCGCGGGCGTTGGTCGTGGGATCGCCGCTGAATCCGCCGTGCAATGCTACGGTGTCGAAATGCGGCTTCGATGGGTCGAGAGTCGTCGTCACGTGGGGTTTCCTTTCCCGATCATGAGTTGCGATCGGAGCAGAAGGTGGGGGTTACACTTGAGGACAGGCTCCTTGCGAGCGTTTGTCGACGCGATGTCCGCGCGCGGCGTGCACGCGGTGTTTAGACAAATCGATGGTCCCCGCGTCGTCCTCCCAGATTGCGAGGTGCGCAAGATCGGGATGACGCGGGAGCGCGTCGAAAAGGGGCGCGACTTCCAATGCGGGCTGCAGCGCGCGGTCGCGTCCGCGATGCGAGAGATCGTGGCGCTCGCCGATCGCCCGCAGCGTGGTGACCACGTCGCCGAGTACGGCCGATGCGGTGGCGGGTCCGCCGGCACCGGCGCCGCGCAGCTCCAGTGCGCCGGCGTCGCGTGCGATCACGCGTGCGACGTTTTCCGCACCGCGCGTTTTCGCAAACGAGTGGTCGCCGGGAACGAGCAGCGGCGCAACGTCGGCCTGCACGCCGTCGGGCGTACGAACGGCTGCGGCAATCAAACGAATGCGCAGGCCCAGCATACGCGCGCGAGCGATATCGCGCCGGGTAATCGCGGTAATGCCGCTGCGGCGAATACGCGGCGACAGCACGGCCAGGTTGAAGGCCAACTGCACGAGCAGCGCGAGTTTGTGCGCCGCGTCGTGGCCTTCGACGTCGTTGGACGGATCGGCTTCGGCGTAGCCTAAGCGCTGCGCGCGCAGCAGCGCATCGGCATAGTTGGCACCGTCTTCCATGGCCGAGAGAACCGAGGTGCAGGTCCCGTTGAAAACACCGGCGATCGCGCGCACTTCGTCGCCGGCCAGGGCGTCGTCGAGCGAGCGAACGATGGGAATCGCACCGCCGACGGCCGCTTCGTACCGCAGCGTTACTCCGCGCGATGCAGCGATGGCCGCCAGGCGGGGCCCCTGCGTGGCGAGCAAATCCTTGTTAGCGGTGACGACGTGACGCCCGCGATCGAGCGCGCGCTCGACCAACTCGGTCGCATCAGCCGTTCCGCCGATGCATTCGATCACCACGTCGATTTGCGGGTCGTCGATGACGCTTCCGGCGTCGGTCGTAAAGAGTTCGCGTCCGAGCGACGTTGCGCGCACCTTAGCTTCGTCGCGAACGGCGATCGCGCGCAGCTCGTAGCGCACCCCGCTGCGCGACTCGATTGCCGCGCGTTCGCGCTGCAGGCGATCTGCGACGCTGCTGCCGACCGTGCCGCAGCCGAGGATACCGATACCGGCCGATAGTTTCATGGTTCCAGGCTCCTGTTGAGATGGGAAGCAAGGAAACGTCGTAAATAAAACGCCCCTCGCGACGGCGAGGGGCTTTGCTGTTCGAGAAGTGCTGAGTTTACAATCTACCGCTCGACGCGACGCCCCTGGCCGGATGCATTTGCATGCGACACATGAGCGACATCACGGCGATCGAGCGCGAGAACATTTCGGGTACGATACCACGCGCGTCTGCATGCGTCAAGCCTTTGCCACCAGCAGACCGCGCGCGCACAACTGCAGCGGGAGGCTGCGCGCTGCAATGCCGGCGCGTTCGAAGCATGCTTCCAAGCGTCGCGCCAGTGCCGGCCACGCTCCGCGAGGCCGCAGCAGTGCGATCATCGCGGGACCGGCTCCGGAAAGCGCCGAGCCGATGAGCGCGCCGTCGCGAAGCGCCAGCGCTTCGGCCATTCCGGGAATCTGCGGCACGCGATAGGGTTGATGCACGCGATCGCGCATCGCCTCACCGAGCTCGTTCCACGAGCCGGAGGCAAGTGCGGCGCCCAGCAGCGCGGCGCGTTGGGCGGTGAAAACGA
>JAFAHZ010000333.1 GCA_019236975.1 Vulcanimicrobiota bacterium
CCGAGATCGCACACGGTGCGCTCGCTTCCGTTTTCCACAACGACGATGCGCTGGTAGCGGCCGTACGATTCCGCCACCGCGACGAACGCACTGCCGTCGCCGACCGGCCACGCGATGGGGAAATCGAAGCCGCACGTTTCGCGCGTGCGCCACAGTTCGGTAGGCTTCCGGGCGCCCAGCTCGTATTCGCCGGCGACCGTTTCCATTCGATCGAGGCCGACGTAAAAAAATCGGTGCGGATCGCGCCAAGCGACGTGCGTGACGTCGATACCGCACGCAAGCGGAAGCGGCCTCGGTTCCGGATCGCGCGCGTCGAGCAGCGTTACTTCGCCCGCGACCAGCGTGCGATCGCTGCAACACGCTTCGATGATCGTGACGTAACGGCCGTCGGGCGAGGCGGCAGGTACGCCCAGCTCTTCGCGGGCGCGATGCAGCACGCGCCGTTTTCCGTCTAAGCCGTACCAGATCAGCGAAGCACCGTACCACGACGACTCGGACGGATCGTTCGAAACGACCGCCGCAACGGCGTCGCCTCCGCACCACACGGCTTCCCAGACGTTGTCCCCGTCGGGCGATCGCCACAATGTCGCGCCGGTCCTCGCGTCGACGACGTACGCGCGCCGCCACGCGTCGGCGTTATCCGATCGCTCGACGTGAGGAAACCACGACGGCGCTCCGTTGCTGCCGTACCTTAGCGCACCCGATCCGGCCGCACCCGACGCGTCGGCCGCGCGTCCCGCGATGCGAACGAGAATACGCTGCGAATCGGCGTTCCACGCGATCTCTTCGACGATACCGTCGATGCCGGTCGCGAGCAGCGCCGCGCCGACCACGATCTGCGTACCGTTCGAAATGTACGCGAGCGTTCCCGAAGGCGACCACGCCGCGCCCGACGCACTGCCGGGCAACGTGTCGAGGTTGTGCGGCAAGCCGCCGGCGTCGACGATTCCGAGACGCTCGCACGGCGTGCCGGAGACGTCTTCCAGCATACGACCGGTGAAGACGACGTGCTTTCCGTCGGGCGACGGCGCCAATGCCGTCGCGTTACGCAGGCGTCCCAAGGCGGGCTCGTACGCACGGCGGAAATACTGCCAAACGTCGTCGTGCAGGGCCATAGGCGGCAACTACGGAGTAACCACGTTCAATCCCTCGACGTGATTACGACGGTAGCAACTCGTCCGTCCATCCAGCGTCCACGGGACGTTGGACCGCGTCGTACGGGCAATCCGCTGGGATCAGATCGCGGACGGCCTCCAGCGCTCGCCGCGGATCTTCCGTGAGCAAGCGCACCTCAATGCACCCGAGCTTGCAATCGCTCCCGTCGAGCGAATACAGATCGCCGCCGCGGCCGAGCCGCTCCTCGAAACGCGTGACCCGGTCGAAGCGGGCGACGTCACGGGGGGCGAGTGCAAACTGCAGAATCAGTTCGTACGGCATGGCTTCACCATACCAACGCTAGCCGCAGTTTGCACTACATGAAGTTCTCAGATTCCTACCTTCACCGTTAAGAAGTACTGGCGGAACGGAAGGCCATACTGCTCCGAGCCCTGTTGTATGGCGCTGACCGGGCCGCCCTGTGCGGCGCTGCCGTAGAAGTTCTGCGGCTTGAAGACGCCGTAGCCAATTAACCCATACTGCTGCGCCGCGCTGTTAAACAGGTTGTTGATTCCGAGCGTTACCGTCGTTTTTCCGTCCGGGCTCGACTGCGAAATACTCGCGTTGCTGAACCAGAACGGATTGCGATTCCACGAGTTATAAGATCCGATATAGTTCGCGTCGATGCGCGCGCCGAATCCAGTCTGATTTTGGTACGCGAGACCCGCGGTGCCTTGGCGCAGCGGGATGCCGTAGATCTGACCGCCGTCGATGAGCCCCTGATTGTTGATGAGAATATCTTGCGGAACCCCGGTATACGCAGCCGACTGGATGTTATAACTCGCGTTGAACTGCACGTTGCGGGCGACGCCCACGTTGGTCGAGAGCACGATGCCGCGATAGCGCGCTCCCGCTGCGTTGTAGGTCGTGGAGAACGCCAAGCTGTTGGCCGTCGGGTTCAGCCCCGGGCACTTGTCGAGACGCGATAGGTACTGGTCGATCAGGCTTTGCGGAACCGTCACCTGCTGAATCTGATTGATCGGCACGAGCCCGCCGAGCAGCGCCTGATTTTCCCACGATTGATACAGGTCGGCCTGAATGTTCGTAAAGGTATTGAAGCGATGACCGTACGCGATCTCCTGATCGGTCGCCGTCTCGGGTTTGAGGTTCGGATCGGCGACCGAGGCGATCGACGTGAGCGAACCGCTGCCCGAGGTCGTCGGCGGACAGTTAATGCTCGACGGCGCGCCGTAAATCGGCGGTGCGAGAGCGATCAGTCCAGGATCGGGTTCGCTGTAGGACTTGCCGGTCGTGACGCGGACGACGTCCGCCGGAGTAGGACGAAACACCACCGAAATGCGCGGATCGAAATACGTCGTCGACGTATCGTACGAACGCTGGAGCCAGAAGTTTCCGAAGATACTGAGCTTGTCGTTCGGCGTCCACGTATCGCGTATGAAGTAGCTTGCCGTTGCGAGATAGAGCGGCGGATTGTTTCCGAAGACGTTGTACGCGTTGCCGGTGACGGTCGTGTACGGAAACGCACCGTTCGTATTCGACTGACGCAGCCACGAGTAGCCGAAACCGAAGTCGTTCTTCGACATCGCGAAGTCATCGCTGAGCAGATAGCCGCGGTTCTTGTAGAGGTAGAGGTAGTATGGGCCCGGGCCGTAGCTCGTAGCGGTCCCTAAAGGCACGCCGGGACCCTTCTGCAGATTGTTATTATACGCATCGGCGAAGCCCTCGAGCGTGATCGTTCCGGCGCCGAGCTGCTGCTGAACGCGCGCGTCGTAGTCTTGGTTGCCGAGCGTGCGCCAGCGGTCGACGCTGCCGCCGAACGGACCGTAGAAATTCACGGCGTACTGTTGCGCCGTCATGCACGTGTAGCCGTTCGGGCCGTCGACCAGGACCGCGATGCTGTTATGGCATTGGCGCAGCTTACCGTTGACGTAAATCGGATCGACGCCCTTGGTCAGCCCGGCGATGGTTTGCTGCGCGCCGTAAAGCACGTACGGATACGTTTGATAGTCGTTGTCGCCCTCGCCGGTCGAGTTCGACCAATCGTTTGCAGAATACGCCGTCAGTGCAACGTGCGTTTTCGTGGGGAAATCGTACGTAAGCTTCCCGACGAAGTTGTACTGCGAGTACTGCCCCGTTACCCAATAGGAGTTGACGGTATTACGGATGTTAGCAGCGGTTAGGTCGGGAGCCGCCGATAGCAGCGTGTTTTGGCACGCCTTCGAGCTGGGGTGCGCCGGGTCCGCGCAGTTGAAGTGCGTGGCGCTGGCCTGCAGCAACGCGTCTTGCGTGATCAAACCGCCGGGAAAGTTTCCGGTCGTGCCCTGAACGCCCCAAGCGAACGCGTACCCGAGATTCCCGAGATACCCGGTGCCGAGGAAGCCGGTCATCAACTTATCGTTGGTGCCGACGCCCTGCGTGAGCGACACGTGGGTGTCGCGCGTCGGACTGACGGTTTGAAAGTTCACCGCGCCGGCTATGGTAGTCGCTCCGAAAAGGCCCGCAGCGCCGGAGCCGAAGACGACGTTCGCCGCACTCAGGCCCCAGAATGGCGATACGTTGTAATTATAGCCGTTGCCGAAAGCACCGACGGGTCCGATGGGGTGGCCGTCGAGCAGCGTCGACGTTTCGGTCGAGTCGAACCCGCGGATGGAGAGCGACATGTCGTCGCCCACGGACGAACTCGTCGACGTCGTCACGCCGGGAACCGTCGTCAAGACGTCACCGAGACGCTGGAAACCCTCGCTCTGCATGCGGCTCGTGTCGACCGTCGTGTTGATCGTCGACGTGGTTTGCAGCGAGAGACGGCCTACCGTGGTCACGTAGCCGATCGTTTTCAGACCGGTGGCACGGCTGATACCGACTTGGAACGCAATCTCGGGAACACCCGGCGTCACTATCAGGTCCGGGCTAACGCGCGCGGTCTGATATCCCGTGGCGCGAATGAGCACGACGTACGTTCCGGGCGGTTCGGAAGCGAACGTTGCGGTGCCGTTAGCGTCGGTTTGCGCGGTTCCCACCCGCCCGGCGCCGGCGCGATCCAACTCGACGGTCGCATTGGGAACGGGCAAGCCGCCCTGCGTATCGAGCACACGCGCCGTGATTCTGCTGCCTTCCGCGGCGCTGCCGATGCCGGGTAGGGAGGCCAGCGACGCAATTACAATCAAAGCCATCGTACGAAAACGCTTCATACGGTCCAGCATACGAGGCACAACGTTATCGCAGCCTTATCGCGCGATTAACGAACCTATCAACGTCCTTAGTTCATGTTCGTTTCACGATGGAGGCGTAAATTGGGTCGAATGCGCTTGAAAAATGCAGCGGCGGCTGCAGTTGCAATCGTCGCACTGGTCCTGCCGGCATCGGCCGGCGCGACTGCGCCCGGCCGCGCAACCGCCGATGCGGTCCGCGCTCGGATCAAGCACGTGTTTGTCATCTTTCAGGAAAACCACTCGTTCGATAACTACTTCGGAACGTTTCCGGGCGCCGACAACTTAGCGAGCGCGTCCGCGCGCGAGCACGGCTTCCGGCAAGCCGATCCGATTGGGAACACGACGGTCACTCCGTTTCGCATCACCGACCCCGACATCGAGAGCCCTTCGCAAGCCCGCAAGGCGCTCGAGGCCAAGATGAACGGCGGGAAGATGGATCAGTTCGTCGCGGAGCAGGAACGGCTCGCACTCAAGAAGTTCGGCGGAGACCAGGCCTCGGCGCGTGCGGCGGGTTTACAGGTCATGGCCTACTACGACTGCGACACCATTCCGTATCTCTGGAAGTACGCGCATACGTTCGCACTGTTCGACCGTTACTTCGAGGCAATGACGGGTCCGTCGACGCCGGGCAACGTCTCCATCATCGCCGCGCAGGCCGGGCAGACGCAGGGTGCCCGGCACCCCGAACTGCTGATGAAGTCGAACGACAAAGGCCAAGGCGTCCCCATTTCCAACGATCTCGATCCCGCCTACGGGCCGAGTACGGAGCTTTACGCGGCGCGTCAAATCCCGCAGCAGTACGCGACGCTGATGCTAACTCTGGGTGGAACCAGCGACGCGCAAGTCACGAACGACACGCAGGACGTCGCCGGCGATTTAGGCGCGACGATAGCGAGCGGCCGGGCGGCCGTTCCTTGGGGTTGGTATCAAGAAGGCTACGTGTCCCCGACCGTTGCGCTGCCCGGTTACGAGATGCATCACAACGCGCCGCAGTATTTCGGCTATCTCCGCAACAACGATGTCTTCTGGAACAACGTGCGCGGCGCTCAAGCGCTGCTCGATGCCCTCAAGAACCAAACGCTGCCCGATCGCGGCATCTTTTACGTCAAGGGCGCGTCGAAGACCGAGTTCGGCTGGAAGCCGGCCAATCCCGATCCCTACGTCCAGAAGAACTACACCGGTGACGACGACCATCCCGGCCCGAGCGACTCGGACCATCAGGTCGCCGAAGCATTCGTCGCGACGTTCGTCAACGCCATCGCGCGCAGCCCGTACTGGAACGCCTCCGCGATCGTCATTACCTGGGACGATCCCGGCGGCTTCTACGATCACGTACCGCCCCCCGACTTCGAGCAGTGCCCCGACGCACATCCCTGCGGCGACGGTCCGCGCGTCCCGATGATTCTGATCTCGCCGTACGCTCGCAGCGGCGCAATCGTGCACGACGCCGCGGATACGGCATCGGTCGTCAAGTTCGCCGAGGCGACGTTCGATTTGCCGGCGCTGTCCTCGCTGCCCGACGAAGCGAAGTTCATGCCCGAGGGTCCGCGCGACGGCAATCCAGCGATCGATAATTTCCTAGGAGCGTTCGATCCGGCGCGTTTGGCTAGGACGACGCCGCCGATCGCAGCGGCGGACGCGGAGATTCCCGACGACGCTGTCAACGCGATACCGCCCAAGATGAACTGCAGCAGCTTAGGGATTACTCCGGTTACGCTGCCCAACGCACCCTCGACCCCGCCGCCGGGTTACATGCCGCGCATTCCGCGCAAAGGAGACCAAGACTAAGATGCCTTTACTCGTTGCCGCTCCGCCGCAAGCGGTTCCCGCTTTCGGTGGATTCGACTACGTCACCGTCGACGAAGGCCACCATCGTGCCTACGCCGCGCACACGCGCAGCGACCGGTTGCTGATCGTCGACACCTCCACGGGCAAAGTCGCCGGACAGGTCGACGTCGGCCCGATGCACGGCATTGCGTTCGATAGCGCGGGCGATTTCGCGCTCACCGGAAACGGCACCGACGACACGCTTTCGAAGGTCGATCCCGTCGCCATGAAGGTGCTGGCGAGCGTCGACGTGCCCGGTCACGTCGACGCCATTGCATACGATCCGGCGCATAAGCGTATCTACGCCGATCAAGACGGCGGCGGAAACGTGTACGTCGTCGACGCGGCAACGATGAAACAGGTCGGAACGATCGCGATGCCGTCGGACGACCTGGAATCGCCCGCCGTCGATCCCAAGACCGGAACGCTGTATCAGAATCTCGCTAACGGCGGCGGATATGCCGTAGTAGACGGTGCCACGATGAAGGTGCTCAAGGTCGTCAAAACACCGCAGCTGCAAGATAACCACCCGCTGCTGTTTGCGAGCTCCACCGATCAAGTTATCGTCGGCGGTATTAACGGAATGCTGTCGGCATATTCGACCGACGGAATGCATCAAGGGGACGTCAGCGTTCAGCCTCACATCGATCAATGCAGCACCGGATCGAAAGGAAAGTTGATCGCCTGCGCGGGTCGAGGCATCGTTACCGTGCTCTCGGCTACCAAGGGCGGCGCACCCAAGCTGCTCGCGAAACTCGATACGGGTCACGCCGGCATTCACACGGTCGGCATCGACGAGACGACCAACGACCTTTGGGTCGTGTGGTCGGATCCGAAAGGCGATTGGGTGCAGCGCCTGAAGTGGACACCGTAACCGGTTCAAGGTAAGGCCACATGAGGCTTCTGGTTATCGAGGACGACGAACCGCTGCGCTCGCTGCTGGCACGCGGGCTGAGCGAAGACGGTCACGTCGTCGATACGCTAGAAGACGGACGCGAGGCGGCGGCCTATCTAACGGCCGCCGGCTACGATGCCGTGATCCTCGATCTCAACCTTCCTTACGAAGACGGGCTTTCCGTGCTGCGGCGGCTACGCGAGGCGCGCGAAGCGACGCCGATCCTCGTGCTCACCGCGCGCGATGCCACGGCCGACGTCGTTGCCGGCCTCAACGCGGGCGCCGACGATTACCTGCGGAAGCCTTTCGCTTTCGACGAACTCGAAGCGCGCCTGCGCTCGCTGGCGCGACGTCCGCCCACGTTGCTCGCCGACGTGCTGCGCGCCGGCGACCTGGTCTTCGACCGGACGACCCGGCATACGCGTCGCGGCACGCGCGACATCGCATTGACTGCAAAGGAAGGCATCTTCCTCGAAGTCCTGATGAGTAATCCCGGCCGTATCGTGACGCGCAGGGTGTTGGAAGACCGTCTCTGGGACCGCGGAACGGATCGAGAATCCAACGTGCTCGACGTCTACGCGCGACGGCTACGCAACAAACTCGCGGTGGGCGGCGAACCTCAAGTGCTGCAGACTGTACGCGGTTTGGGGTTCCGGCTCGCCGTCGGCGCTCGTGGCGACGCCGAATGAGCGTTCGTCAACGGTTCGCAGTCACGGTCGCCGCCGTGATCGCCGTCACCGTCGCACTCTTTGCCACGCTCTCGATCCTCGCCATCGACCGGGCGTTGAGGCAAAGTTTTAACGCGCGTCTGCTGTCCGCCGCTGGGGCCGTCGCTGCGACTGCCGACGTTCACGGCGGACGCATCTCGCTCGATGCGGGTGACTTGCGGCAGCTCGCGGCGATCCACGAAGATACGCCCTTCAGCATCAACGCTCCCGATGGTACGCCGCTGGGCGGGACGCCGGTGCCGGCGAATCCTCAAGCGCACAGCATTACCGCCGTCAGCGTGCCGGTCGCACACGACGGACGCGTTTTCGGCACCGTAACGGTTTGGCAATCCGACGCGTGGATCGGCGACTTCGAACGCGATGCCGCGATCGTATCGGCGGTCGTTGGCTTATTTCTCATCGGCATCGGCGTCGCCGTATCCAACCGCGTTGCCAAGACCGCACTCGAACCTCTCGATCGCGTCGCTTCGCTGGCCGAGCAAATCGAAGGACACGATCTCTCGCAGCGGTTGTTGGCAGACGGAAACGACGAACTCGGTCGTCTGTGCGCGTCGTTCGATCGTATGCTCGACCGGCTCGAAGCTGCGTTCGAACGCGAGCGCCGATTCGTCGCCGACGCATCGCACGAGCTGCGCGCCCCGCTCGCCGTTTTGCGCGCCGAAACCGAACTAGCGCTGCGACGCGAGCGAACCCAAGCGGAATACCGCGCGGCACTCGAATCGATTTCTCGTGAAGGTGGACGGCTGGAGGAGCTGGTCGACGAGCTGCTCGCGGCCGCGCGGGCAGGCCTCGACGCAACCGAGCGCGAGCACCTCGACGCAAACGCCTTCGTCACGCGGCTGGGAGAGCGCGTTCGCCCGGCCGCCGCTCTGCGCGGCGTCGACCTTCGCGTAGAAACCAACGGTAGCGCCTACGTGGACGTCAACGGTGCGATGCTCGAACGAGCACTGCTCGCCATCGTGCATAACGCGATCGCATTCGCGTCGTGCGCCGTGCGGTTGGGCGTTGCGCCCGACGGCGACAACGTTCGCATCGACGTCGCCGACGACGGCGCCGGATTCAGCACCGAAGCGCTTGCGCACGCGACGGAGCGCTTCTGGCGCGGCGACAAAGCGCGAGGCCGCGACGGCACCGGCCTCGGCCTCGCGATTGCCCGCTCGCTGCTCGAGGCCAACGGCGGACGTTTGCAGCTGGCGAACGCCGACGGGTCGGGCGCCGTCGTGTCGGCGATTCTCGAACGTCCGGTACGCTAGCTTCTCCATGGATCTTGCCGGATTTTCGCTGCGGCACGAACGCGCGATCGCCTTTTTAACCGCCGCATTGACCGTTGCCGGCGGGTGGGCGTACGTGCGCACGCCGGCATCGATATTTCCCGATATCCGCGTGTCGCGAATCGACGTCGTCGCCGACGCGGGCAATCTTCCGCCCGAGCAAGTGCGCGTGGCCGTGACGATGCCGCTCGAGCGCGCCTTCCTGGGCTTGCCGTCGGTTGCACGCGTGTTGACGACGTCGTCGCAAGGCAGCTCCGAACTCGTCGTCGAGTTCGAGCCGAGCACCGACGTCGTCACCGACTTGCAGTACGTCAATAGCGCGGTCGAAACGGCGCGTTCGGCGCTTCCGCCCGACGCGGCCGTACAGGCGAATATCGTTACCCCGCAGACGGAGCCCGTCCTTTCTTACGGCATTACCTCGCAGACCTTGTCGCAAACGCTCGTTCGCGAATACGCGCAGTTTACGCTCGTACCGGCGCTGTACGGCACGCGCGGCTTAGGCCGCATCCTCGTCGCCGGCGGCGCGCAGCGCGAGTACCACGTCGATCTCGATCCGTCGGCTTTGGCGCAAGCGGGTTTGGGCGCGCAAGACGTCGAGAACGCGATCGCGCAAGCCAACGACGTACAAGCCGTCGGCTTAGCCCAAAACGATGCCCAGCGAAGCGCGATTCTGGTCGATGCTAGTCTGCGCGACGCAGCACAGATCGCCGCCATTGCGGTGCCGACCAAATCGGGCAACGCGGTTACCGTGGGATCGCTCGGCGCCGTTCGCCTGGGCGTCGCTCCTTCGACCGACCAAGTGGCGTACGACGCGCGGCACGCGGTCGCAATGAATTTCTACGCGCTGCCGGGAGCCGACGCGGTACGCATGGCCGGCGAGATCAAGCGGCGCATCGATGCTTTGGCGCCGCGCATGCCGGCCGGGATGTCGATTCATCGCTACTGGGACGCAACCGATCTCATCGTCGCCTCGCAGGAGAGCCTGCGCGACGCGATTCTGGTTGGCGCGGTGTTAGCGTTGGGCGTGATCTTCTTCTTTCTGCTGAATCTGCGTATGACGCTGGTCGCTGCCATGGTGATTCCCTCGGCGATGGCCATCGCGATTCTCGGCATCTCCGCGTTGGGTCAAACGCTCAATATCATGAGCGTCGGCGGACTGGCCATTGCCGTCGGACTGATCATCGACGATGCCATCGTCGTCATCGAAGGCATCGCACGTACGCTGCACGACCGGCCGGAGATCGAGCTACGCGAGGCGGTAGTGCTGACGATGCGCCGGCTCATCGGACCGATGGCGGCATCGACGATGACGACGATCGTGGTCTTCGTTCCATTGACGGTGCTCGGCGGCGTAACCGGCGCGTTCTTCCGAGCGCTCGCGCTGACGTTGACCAGCGCTTTGCTCGTGTCGCTGGGCCTGGCCATCTTCGTCACCCCGCTCCTCTTTCGTGCGACGTTGAGGCGGCGCACTCCGCACGGCGAGAACGCAGCGATTCGTCACGCGCTCGATCGCTACGAACCGATTCTGCGCTGGGCGCTGGCTCGGCGTCCGGTCGTATACATTGCCGGAGCGGGCGTGCTGGCCGTCACCGTCGGGCTCATCGCGCTGCTGCCCAGCGATTTCTTACCGGCGCTGGACGAGGGGCAGTTCGAAATCGACTATCGCATGCCGGTCGGCACGTCTCTGGCGGCAAGCGATGCCGCGGCGCTGGCAATCGAGCGCGCGGTGTTATCCGATCCGGCGGTGGTCGCCGAGGGGCGCTTTACGGGAATCGACACCAACGGTTATTCGCCGACGCCGGTACGCGCCGGCATCCTCCGCGTGAAATTGAAGCCGCTGGGCGAGCGCGCGTCTTTCGACGACGTGAGCGATCGCTTGCGCGACGCTATGTCGGCGGCGGTGCCGGCGGCACAGCTCGACGTCCATCAGATCCTGGAAGATCTCATCAACGACGTCTCCGGTGCGCCGGCGCCGATCCAAGTCGTTATCAGCGGGCAAGATCAGGAACGGCTGGTTGAATACGCAACCCGAATCGCGGACGCTTTAGGAAAGGTGACGACCGTCGCAGACGTCTTTTCGGGCGTCAATCGGGACGATCCGACGGTACGCGTACGGCCCGATACGATGCGGCTCGCACGCGCAGGTACGGACACGGGAGGCTTGGCTTCGGCGTTGTCTGCCGGCGCGCAAGGCAGCGTCGTCACGAGTTTGCCGCAAACCGCTCAGCTGGTTCCCGTGCGCGTCGAGGTAAGCGGTGCGCTCGCGCACCTCGTCGCTCTTCCGAACGGAGCGATCCCGTTGACCCAGCTCGCGAGCACGAGCGTGGACCGCACCTCGACCGACGTTTCCGAAATCAACGGGCAGCGCGTGATGATTCTCACCGCCAACGTCGGAAGCGGCAGCCTGTCGGCGGCGATCGCGAGCGTTCGCCAGGCCATTGCGGGCGCTCATCTGCCTCCGGGATATCGCGCGAGCATCGAGGGCGCATATCGAGCGCAACAAGACTCGTTTTCGCAGTTCGCCATCGTCATTGCGCTTGCCGTCGCGCTCGTCTTTTTCGTGATGCTCGCCTCGTTCCGATCGTTTCGTCAGCCGCTGGTTATTCTCGCGGCAGTTCCGCTCGCGCCGATCGGCGTTGCGCTCGGATTAACGGTAACGCGGACGCCGTTCAACGTTTCGTCGTTCATGGGGCTGCTGCTGCTGGTCGGACTCGTCGTAAAAAACGGCATTCTGCTCGTCGACGCCGCCAACCGGCGGCGTGCCGAAGGGGTCGAGATGACCGTCGCTCTCGTGGAAGCGGGACGCGAACGTTTGCGGCCGATACTGATGACGACGTTCGCCGCGATCGGTGGTTTGCTGCCGCTCGCGTTCGGAATCGGTGCCGGTGCGGCGATGGAGCGTCCCTTGGCCATCGCCGTCGTCGGCGGCCTGTCGACGGCGACGCTGTTTACGCTCGTACTGATTCCGGTGCTGTACGCGTCGCTCTGTAAGAACGAGAGCGTCGCATGGTAATGCCGGTGCTCGTTCTCGCGGCGATTCCCGCCTTCGCGCAGCTCAGCCTCGCGGACGCACAAGCGCGCACGGTCGCCAACGACGTCGACGTACAGACGGCGATCGCGGCCGTCCGTCAAAAAGACGCCGCGCTCGCCCTGGCCCGCGGCAGCGCGGTGCCGCACCTCGTCGGAGATTACGTCCTCAATCCACAAGCTAACGCGGCAGCTACGGACAGCATCGAACAGTATACGGTGACGGTCGGCCTCAACGTGTCGCTCAACGACATCATTGGCGCTTCTCCCGCCACGTCGGCCGCGGCAGCGGATTTGCTGTCGGCGCAGCGCAACGGCGAAGCCGCCGTCCTTCGCGCGCGAGAACGCGCGATACGCCTCTACTTTGCGGCGTTACAGGCGATCGCCACGGAGAGCGTGCGCGCGAGCGACCTAGCCGGCGCCGAACGCGATCGCGACGCGGCGTCCCTTCGCTGGCGAACCGGCGAAGCTCCGCAGATCGACGTCGTGCGCGCGGACGTGTCGCTAGCACAAGCACGGGCCGCCTTGGTGCGAGCGCAGGCCGATCGCGCCGACGCCGTGGACGCACTTGCCTCCGCAACTGCAGTGACGGCTGCGTCACTCTCCGCGACGGGCGGTGCGTTACCCGCCTTTCCGCCGGTTCTCGACGAGGCACGGGCCACGCAGCGTGCACTGGCGATGCGACCTGAGTTGGCATCGCTGCTGGCGAGCGTCGACGCGCGGCGCGCGAACGTCGCGTCGGCGCGCGATTCAGGGATTCCGTCGGCATCGGTCGATGCAGGGTATGCGACCGGAACCGATACGGGCATCGGCGTTCACGGTGCCGCAGTTTCCGCGCACGTCGACATCCCGATCGCACCGGGAACGAACGCGCGCGTGACGTCCGCACAGGCAGATGTCGACATCGCGAGCGCGCAGCTCGTCGACGAGCGGCGTACGATTCTGCTCGAGGTGACGAGCGCGGTTCGCGACGAGCGCGCGCTGGAAAGCGCGCTTCGGGGAGCCGACAGCGCCCGCGACGAGGCCGCCCGCGCGCTCGCCGCCGTGGAAACCGGTTACCGCGAGGGCGCGAGCTCGAGCCTCGACGTCGAGGAAGCACGCCGAACCTACGCGCAGGCTGAAAACGATGCGCTGGTCGCGCAATACGCGCTCGCGCAAGCACGATCGACGCTGGAGGTGATGGTACCGTGAATCGCGCGTTTTGCACGCTCTCCGTCTTCGTACTCGCGGCGTGTCACGCCGAAGCACCGGTGACGCACGTCCAGCCGTCCGTTCCGCTCGCCGTTGCACGCCAGGGCAGCGTCGAGCAAACCGTGGCATTAGCCGGTCGCGTCGGCCCCGCCGCCGGCACGCAGACGAAACTGAGCTTTGCGGTCGCCGGCACCGTTGCATCGATCGACGCCCGCTTGGGCGATCGCGTCGATGCCGGTACGCCGCTCGCACGTCTGGACGCTACATCGTACGCGCTGGCCGCGCAACAGGCGAGTGCCGACGCGCGCGCTGCCGCTGCGGGCGCCGCCGCCGCGCGCGTCGATCGAGTCAGCGTCAAGCTCGGCGTCGACCGTGCCGAGCTGCAGCGCCAAGAACGGCTCTATCGTGCGGGCATCGCGTCGCTGCGCGACGTGCAGGCCGCACAAGCGACCGTCGCGGCCGATAGCGCCGATTCAGCCGGCGCACGCGCGCAGGTGCTGCAGTCGCAAGCCCAAACGCAGTCGGCAGTCGCTCGAGCGCAGTCGGCAAACTACGACGTGGCGCGCACGACGTTGCGCGCCCCCGCTTCGGGTATTGTCGTGGGAATTTTCGCGCAAGCCGGGGATGAAGTCGACCCCACGCGACCCGTGGTTGCGCTCGCACCCGCCGAGCAACGCGCGGCGACGCTCGACGCCGGCGTCAACGACGTCGCTCGTATCGCGGCGGGTGATCCCGTCCACGTGCGTGCTGGCAACCGCCGATGGGAAGGCCGCGTCACCGGCGTCGGGAGCGCTGTCGATCCCGCCACCGGCCTCGCAGTTGTCGAGGTCGACGGCGTTCCGTCAGGAATTCCGGCCGGCACGCCAATCGATGCGACGGTCGTCGTCGGAATGGTGCGCGGGATCGTGATTCCGGCCGGCGCGGTCATCGAGGATCCGCAAACCGGCGATACCCTCGTTTTCGTACAGACGCGCGACAAGTCGGGGAACACCACCTTCGTGCAGCGCACCGTCACGATCGACGGCCGCTCAGCGTCGATGGCGCGCGTTGTTTCGGGTTTACACGCCGGCGAACGCGTCGCCAGCCAAGGTGCCATCGATCTGCTCGCACCCCAAGAAGGAGGAGACTAAAGTGAAGTTCGTTGCGTTCGTCGCTTGGAGTATCGCACTATTTGCATCGGGCGGTGTTCCCGCGTTCGCACAAGCCGCCGCACCCCCGTCGACGGGCAACGTGAGCAGCGTCGTGGTGCTCATGCGGCACGGCGTGCGTACGCCCACGAAACCGGCAGAGTTGGCACCCTACGCGCGACAACCGTGGCCGAAGCTCGTCGTGCAGCCCGGCTATCTTACGCCGCACGGCGCCGCGTTGGTACAACAGCTCGGCGCGTACTATCGCAAAACGTACGGTGCCGCCCTTCGGCAGCCTCAGGGTGGCAACGGATGTCCGGCGGCGGATTCGGTTTCGATTTGGGCGGACGTCGACGAACGCACGGTCGCGACGGGACAAGCGCTGGCCGACGGCTTCGCGCGGAACTGCGGTGTATCGGTACGGCATGCGGCCGGCGACACCGATCCGCTGTTCGATCCGCCCGGCGTCAGTAAAGTGGATGCAGCGCTGTCCCTGGCGTCGCTCCAGGGCGCCGTCGGAAACGATCCCAGTGCGTTGACGCAAGCGTACCGGACGCAGTTTTCGGTGCTCGACGAGATTCTCGGCTGCACGCGTGCAACGGCGTGCAAATCATTGTCGGCGGTGCCGTCGTCGATCGATTCGAAGGGCGACGGACGATTGGCGTCCCTCTCCGGCGGCATCGACCTGGCCGCGGGCGCGGCGGAAAATCTCTTGCTCGAATACACCGACGGCGCGCCTGCGCCGGGGTGGGGGCGTCTCGATACCAATTCGTTGATCGCGGCGGTCCAGCTGCACGTCGTTGCCAAGCAGCTGGAGCACAATCGCTATGCCGCGCGCGCGCACGCATCGAACGTCATGGCGCACGTCCTGCAGCAGCTGCTCCATCCTCCGGCGACGGTTTCGTTTATCGTCGGACACGACACCCAGCTCGAAGAGCTGTCGTCGTTGCTGGGGATCTCGTGGCTGGTTCGCGGCGACGCGATGAACGATACGCCGCCCGGCAGCGGCCTGGCATTCGAAGTCCACGCGCCGGCACCGCCGTTCGCGCAACCGTACGTCGACGTGTACTTCGTGGCGCAGTCTTTAGACGACATGCGCGCGGGACGCGGCGCGAATCCGCAGCGCGTCCCCGTCTACGTTCCCGGTTGTCCGTCGCTCGGCTGTCCGCTCGAGACGTTCGCAAACGTCGTCAACGCTGCGATCGACCCGGCGTTCGTGCAACCCTAAGGAATCACGCGCCGGGGCGGAATGCGCTCTTCGTCTTCCGGCGCGAACTCCGTCGGTTCGACTTCGCCGGTCTCGGCGCGAACGCGCCCGTCTTCGATGCCGGGCGTCAAGGCGCGCATCACGCGCTCGCGGTCGTCGCCGTGCGGATCGACGGCAATCACGATGCCGCCCTCCTGCATGCCCGCTTCGAGTTCTTTGGCGCGCGTTTCGGGAATGCCCATCCCGACGAGCGCCCCGACGATTCCGCCGACGACGCCGCCGGCACCAACGCCGGCAAGGATAGCCGCGATCGGTCCGAACACGAGCGGCAGCGCCGCTCCGCCCGTTACGATAGTCCCGGCAATGGTGGTTGTCAACGCCGCGACGATGCCGCCCAGCGTTCCGCCGACGATACTGCCTGCCGCCGTACCTTCTTCAACCTTGCTTCCCGTTTCCACGGCAAACTGGCGCGCGCGGGTCTGATCGGTCATCATTACGCTGATTTCGTCGTCGCGATAGCCGAGCTCGTGCAGCATCTGCACGGCCTCTTCGGCATCGTGGCGGGTGTAGAATACGCCGGTTTCAATCATGCTGCCAGTGTACCAACCGGCCGTTATGAATAAACCGCTTTTAGACGCGCGCGGTACTTTTCTCCAAGAGAGATGCCACGTGTTTGGCGAGCGTTTCGCCGTTCAAGCCGACGGCCGCCCGCTGCTTGTCCTGCGAATCGTGCTGCACGAGCACGTTGGGGACGCCGATGCGATGCACTTTGATCCCCAAGCCGCGGTCCGTTACGAACTCCGATACCGCCGAACCAAAACCGCCGTGCAGCGAGTGCTCTTCGAGCGTAATGACGTGAGTGTGATCGCTCGGCAGGTCGAGGAGCAACCGCTCGTCGAGCGGTTTTGCGAAGCGCGCATTGACGACGGTGGGAAGTTGTCCTTCGACTTCGCTCGGAGCTCCGCTCCTCGCTGCGCTCAGGATGACATAAGCGTCTAGCGCGATATCGACGGTGTTGCCGTAGGCTATAATCGCGACCCCGGAGCCGCGCCGCAACACTTCGGCCTTCCCTTGTACGATCGGCGCGACCGGATCGTCGTGCTTGCCCGTGGTCGAGCCGCGCGGGTAGCGGATCGCCGCCGGTGCGTTGAGCGACAGCGCGTGCTCCATCATCGGCAGCAGTTCGGCTTCGTTGCGCGGCGCCATCACGGTCATGTTGGGCAGCGTGCGAAGATAAGCGATGTCGTAGAGGCCCATATGCGTGGGGCCGTCGTCGCCGACGAAACCGGCACGATCCATACAGAACACCACCGGCAAATTCTGCACGACCACGTCGTGCACGATCTGGTCGTAAGCGCGCTGCAGGAACGTCGAGTAAATTGCACAGATCGGGCGCAGTCCGTTCGTGGCCATGCCAGCGGCAAAGCACACCGCATGCGCTTCGGCGATGCCGACGTCGAAGTATCGATCCGGGAATTTCTTGCCGAACTTTGCGAGGCCGGTGCCGTCGGGCATCGCGGCGGTGATACCGACGACGCGCGGATCCTTTTCGGCGAGCGCGATCATTGCATCGCCGAAAACGTCTTGGAATTTCGGACGCGCCCCGGCGCTGCTCTTCTTGCTTCCGTCGCTAGGCTCGAACGCGTTCGCGCCGACGCCGTGAAACGTGCGCGAATCGCGCTCGGCCGGCTCGTAGCCTTTTCCTTTGAGGGTCCGAACGTGCAGCACGACCGGACGATCGAACTCGAGCGACGTCCGCAGTGCGTCCAGCACGGAATCGTAGTTATGGCCGTCCACCGGGCCGATGTAGCGAAAGCCCAGCTCTTCGAAAATCACCGCTGCCTTCTCGGTCGGTGAGATGAAACGCATCGCGCCGATCTCGGCCGATTCGATCGCCTTCTTGGCGGCGCCGCCGAGCGGTATCCGCTCGAGTACCGTTTTTCCGGCTTTGCGTGCGAAGTTCGCGAACGGCTTAGTGCGCAGTACCGACAAGTACGAGGCGATCGCTCCAACGTTGGGCGCAATCGACATCTCGTTATCGTTCAAAATGACGGTGAACTGCGTTTTGAGATGGCCGGCGTTATTGATCGCTTCGTAAGCGAGGCCGCCCGTGAGCGCGCCGTCGCCGATGACGGCGACGACCTTCTCGTCGCCGCCGGTGAGATCGCGCGCCTGCGCCATTCCGAGCGCCGCCGAAACGGCCGTGCTTGCGTGGCCGGCACCGAACGGATCGTATTCCGATTCGCTGCGCATCGCAAAACCGGACAGGCCGCCGCCTTTGCGGATGGTGTGGAAGCGGTCGCGGCGTCCGGTGAGAATCTTGTGCACGTACGCCTGATGGCTCACGTCCCAGACCAGACGGTCGTGCGGTAAATCCAGCATCATATGGAGCGCGAGCGTTAACTCGACGACGCCGAGATTGGGCGCGAGGTGGCCGCCGTTTACGGCGCACGTGCGTACGAGCAAATCCCGAATCTCGCTAGCGACGACGTCTATCTCTTCGCGCGAGAGCTTCTTCACGTCGGCGGGGGAGTCGATCCGTTCCAGCATCCCGCGGATATACCGGGCGGGGGGTGCCCCGTCCTCGCTTGATTTCATATCACATATATGTTATATAACCTATGAGCTATGCACCTTGCGACCGATAGCGGGCGGCTGGACGCCGCGTTTTTCGCCCTCTCCGACGCCACTCGGCGTGGAATTTTGGTTCGGTTGGCGCACGGCGAGGCGACGGTCAACGAGCTAACCGGCGCCTTTGCCATCAGTCAGCCGGCGATCTCGCGGCACCTCAAAGTGCTCGAGCAAGCCGGCTTGATCGCTCGCCGCCGCGACGCGCAACGCCGTCCCGCCGTCATCGAACGCCAACCGATCGCGCAGCTCGAAGCGTGGATCGAGCGCTATCGCAAGCTCTGGGAAAGCACCTACCAGCGTCTCGACGCCGCTTTAGCCGACGAGCTCGACGCGCGCAGCACGTAAAGAGGAGATTACCGTGACGACTTCGGTGAGCGTAACGACCCCGTCCGATCGAGAGATTCGCGTCGAGCGCACGTTCGACGCACCGGCACCGCTCGTTTTTGACTTCCATACGAAACCCGAACTCGTGAAGCGCTGGCTGCTCGGGCCGCCCGGCTGGAGCATGCCGGTGTGCGAAATCGATTTGACGGTTGGCGGGCGCTACCGCTACACGTGGCGCAGCGACGCCGACGGGCGCGAGTTCGGGGTGCAAGGACAGTTTACCGAAATCGCCTCCCCGGAGCGCATCGTAAACGTGGAAACGATGGACGGCCGCCCCGGTGAAGTCGTGGTGACGACCACGTTTGAAGACGCCGGCGCAAAAACCAAGTTCGCGATCTCGATGCGCTTCGATTCGCGCGAGGCGCGCGACGCCGCATTGGAAACCGGAATGACCGAGGGAATGGCGATGAGTTACGACCGGCTGGAGTCAGTCGTCGTCGGGGGGTCTTCCGCTTGAGCGCATCCGCAGAAAGTACGACGCCGGAAGCGGAGCGGGTATAGTGCGGAACGTCAGGGGCGGCCGCGTGAAATCGAAACTATCGGCGATGCTGCTCGCGCGCGAATCGGTGTAGCCTTCTGACGTCGGGCCGAGCGCCGGCAGGTTGAAGGTCTGTTCGACGAACTTCAGGATGCTGCCGTCCTCGTATTGTGTGTGCGACACGTAGCCGGGGCGCGCATAGGCGGAGACGATGATGCACGGTACGCGAATGCCCAATCCGCGGAAGTCGAGCTGCGGTGGGACTTTATTATCGTAGAAGCCGCCCCACTCGTCCCACAAGATGACGACGGCCGTATCGTTCCAATACCGGCTGTGACCGATTTCGTTCACGATTGCCGAGACCCACGACGGCCCCATCGTCGCGCCGCCGCCGCCGTGATCGGAGTATTGCCATTCGGGCGTCACCCACGACACGTTCGCCAGCCGGCCTTTTGCGATGTCGGTAAGGACGCGCGGGGGCGGCGACACGATATTCTTCCAATCCGGCCCGTAACGAACGCGGTGGATCGCGGCGAACGCCGACCAATACCCGCCGCCCGCGGCGTAGCTCAGCCCTTCGGCATAAAACTTCCAACTCAGGCCGGCGGCGTCGAGCGAATCGGCCATAGTGGCAAACTGCGTGAAGCATGGGAACGGCCCGTGGCCGCGATAGTTTCCCCATTTGTCGATCGTGTACGAATACGTCCCCTTGGGCGCCAGACAATCGAAGGGATAGTGCGAGGGAAAATCCACCAGCGCCTTCGTGTCGGTAATCGTCGTCGTTCCCGCTATGATGTTGAGGTGCGCGGTCCAGCTCGCACCGTGTTCGGTCGGGAAGAACGCGTCGGCCAGCGTGTATTGCTTCGCCATGACCCAATACGGTGCGACCTCTTTGCGGTTGAGGTGGCTGATCGCATAGAGACCGGCGGGTTTGTATTTCGGACCGGCGCCGTTGAACTCGAAGCGATCCATCCTTCCGTTATTGTAGTCCTGGACGCTCGCGTAATACGAGTGGTCGACGTCGTACCCGTTAAACGTAATGGTTCGCAGCGGCACGATCTTGCCGTCGGCCAATCGCCCGACCATCGGCGCATCGGCTCCCGGAAAGCCTGCAAAGACGTTGTCGAAGCTGCGGTTCTCCTGCATCACGATCACGACGTGCCGGATCGGACTCGCACTCGCAGAACGGTCGTAGAACGGAACGACCGCTCCGCCCGGCGCGACGCGCGGCGACGACGGCCCACACGCGGCGACCGGCAAGGCAAGCAGCGCGCTCAACAACAGTTCGACTCGGCGCACCCGAAGGTTTTCGACGCTACGTAAAACGCGCGCCTGCAACGATTGCGGCGGCAAGCCGGGCGCAACGTGGAGCGTGCCGTGCCAGCCACACCGCTTCGGGCCAGAGACGCGGATCGAGCAGTGCGCGGGCGGGGTGAAGCCACTCTTGCGAGAGTTCGCGCAGCGGCGTATCGAGCAGCACGCGCACGGCGGCCACGCGCGGCGCGGTCAGCAGACCGGTTTCCATGTCGACGCCGGCGTAGCCGCGCTGCGACCACGCGTTTCGTTCGGATCCCGTGATCAACGTCGCCGTCGTGACGATAGCATCGGTCACCGCTTCGATGCCGAGCCGGCGCGCCGCCTCGCGCAGCGCTTGCGTCAGAACCGCATCGCATTCCAGCGTCGTGCCGTCGGGGCGCAAGACTTCTGAGGGGATCACCACGGTGCCGGTGGGATGGTGGTGGTGCAGGCCGCCGGCGAGCCCGCAGCTGACCGTTGCCGAGTCGCGCAGCTCGACGGCCCCCGACTCGCGCAACCGGCACAGCGCGACGCCGGCTTCGATAACCGGAACGCCGCGCAGCTCGCGCCGGGCGGCCTTTGCTTCCACGGACGTCGCCGTGACGACGATAAGGTTTCCCGTATTAAGCATTACTCAGGCTTGAGGTTCTGGAGCATGGGGCGGCGGCCATGCGGCGAATTGCCCTAACGTGACCAGGTCCCAGCCGCACCTCTTCGAGCGGTTCGTCCGATGGTTTACCCGAGGCACGGCGCTGTACGTCGTGCTCTGGTTCGCTATGCTCTACGTCGGCGACGCGTGGCAAGGGATGACGGTGCTCTGGACGTTTTTCGGTGTGGCCGGTACCGTGGTCGTGCTCGGCCTGTTCGCGGATACGGACGATTTAGACCGCGCTCGCTGACGCC
>JAFAHZ010000070.1 GCA_019236975.1 Vulcanimicrobiota bacterium
GGCGCCGCCATGTTGGACGCGCTCGGCTCGGTAACCAAGAATCACACTCTGTACTGGATCGTGTCGCTCGGCGGACTTGCGGGGAACGTCACGTCCGCACTGACTTCACTGCTGGGGCAAGTGCGGATTTTTTACGTCATGGCACGCGACCGGATGTTGCCGCCCGGGGTTGCGAAGATCCATCACGTCTTCCGCACGCCCGCGCGCATGACGGTCATCACGGGCGGCGTCGTCGCCGTACTAGCGGCCATCTTTCCGCTCACCGATCTCATTAAAATGGTGAATATCGGCACGCTCGCCGCGTTCGCGATCGTCTGCGCCGGTGTTTTGGTGCTGCGCATCGTCAATCCAACGGCACAGCGCCCGTTCAAGGCGCCGCTGCTGCCGCTGTTTTCAATCCTGGGCGCGGTCGCCTGCTTCTCGCTGGTCGGCGGCCTTCAACTCGCCACCTGGGTGCGCTACGGCGTCTGGTTCCTGATTGGGATTGCCATTTACGCCCTCTACGGGTTCCGCAATTCGCGATTGAAGCTCCGATTGCCGGAACCGTAGCTAACAGGTCGCACCCTGCGAACCGTTCGATCCTATTTTTTTTCCGTCGTTGTCGCGACCGCCGGATCCGCCCGCGCCCGGAGGCGTTCCCGCGCCGCCGGTCCCGCCGTTGAAACCCGAGAGAATGTCGAAGTTTTGGCGCTCGACGCCGTCGCTGTAAAGCAGATTGCCGCCGTTTCCGCCTTTCGCCCCCGGAGAACCGCACGGGCTCATGCCGGAACCCGCGTTGCCGAAGCTGTCGACGCGCATCTTGAAATCCGCCGGAACGCCTTTGCCGTCGCGCGGACCTTCCACGAAAAGCGTCGCACCGTTTCCACCGTTGCTCGCGGTCGTCGCCGACTGCGACGTGCCGCCGTAACCGCCGCTGAAATACATGTACGGGTATTTGCCGTCTCGTTGTCCGTGCGAGCTTTCCTCGACGCCCGCCGTTCCCGCCTTTCCCAAATGCAGGGTGATATCGCCGCCGTTGCCGGGCGGGTCGAAGTAACCGCTGCCGGCCACGCTGTCAACGTTTCCTGGATTTCCGCCGCTGCCGGCAACGGCAGACGCGTCGCCCTTGGCCGTCACGAAGGCATTGCCGCCGTCGCCGCCGCCGCCTTCAAACAGGCTCACCGAATAGGCATTGGGATGGCGCGCCGTTCCGTTGACGCCGGAGCCGGTCAGGGATTTGTCGCTGACCGAGCCGCCGTTGCCGCCAGAGCCGGCAAGGACCTCGAAGCGGTTTCCTTGGGTGTCTATGCTGCTGGCCCTGACGAAGGCCGAGCCGCCTTTTCCGCCGGAGGTCGCTTGAAAGATCCACGTGCTCTGCGCTTTGACGAGCGTGCCTTTGGCGTCGCTCGCACCGTCACCGCCAAAGCCTGCGCGGAGCGGTTGGAGCGTGCGACACGAGATTATGGCTGGAGCGTAGGCATCTCCGGTGACCCCGATCTTGCGCAATGCCTGTTTGGCGAAAGCGATCGCGCCGCCGGTTCCTATTGCGACGCTGCCGCCCGGCTCGCCGTCGCGTAGTGCGGCGACTTCCGGGTTTCCGGTGCGTCCGGGTTCCAACGTAACGCGTCCATGGAAAGCTACGGTGCACGAATCGGCATCGCTATTCGAAACGATGTCGAGATCGTCGCCGGGTGCGATTGCCACGACCTCGTGACTATAGACTCCTTGGATATCGAGTTGACATGCGTCGATCAGATCGGTCCCCTTCGGCGTATCGGTTCGCGTAATACCGGTAGTTTGGGCACGTATCGATCCGTCGATCGTCACGGCGGGACTCACCAGTGCGAACGTCGCCCCGGGGTGCGCCGTTTCCAGCACGCCGTGGATGTAGATGCTGCGGCTTGCGACGATCGTAACGGCGCTATCGACGACCTGAACTTCGTCCGGTGCAATCGAGTACACCGACGCTTTGATGACGCCGCCGATGTGTCTCACTTCGCGCGGCAGGCGCGTGCCGGAAGCCGCCCATGGACCGCTCGGCCCGGGGCCGTTCGGGGCGCAGCCCGGCAACGGAACGCACAGCGCCGCGACCATCAGCGCGGCCCGAACCAGCCTGCTCATCGACCGTCCCTCCCTTTCCTTGTAGAAAATGAAACCGGTGGGTGGGTTTCGCGCGTTCTGGGGAAAACGCTGGTCGGGACTCTTAAGGAATCCCCGGGGAGAACACTATGCGACCCACCGCCACGGCGGTATCGGACCGCTTCGAGCTGATCGAGGTGCCGCGCTCGCAGGGCGCACCCTCGTTCGCCGCCGACGTCGTAGCCGGGCTGCGCGCCTCGCCTAAATCGCTTCCGGCCAAATACCATTACGACGACGTCGGTTCCGCGCTGTTTGACGCGATCACGCAGCTGCCGGAGTACTATCTCACGCGCGCGGAGACCGAGATTTTGCGCGAATGGGGCTGGCAAATCGTGCGCGTGCTCGACGAGCCGATCGACTTTCTGGAGCTCGGAAGCGGCAGCGCCGTCAAGACGCGGCTGCTCATCGAGGAGGCGCTGCGCGTTCAAGGGCGGCTGCGGTACAGCCCGATCGACATCTCCACCGAAGCGCTGCGCGCGTCGTCGCTCGCGCTCGTCGACGCGCATCCGGGGCTCTCGGTGCGTGCGTATGCGGGCGACTACTTCGACGTACTCGCGTCGCGAGCGTTGCGCTTCGAACGGCGCGTGTTGGCGATGTTCATGGGATCGAACGTCGGCAACTACGAGCCCGCCGGTGCGCTGCGGCTGCTCAACCTTTTAGGCGACGCGCTGCGCCCGGGCGACGGGCTGTTGCTCGGAGCCGATTTGAAGAAGGACCGGGCGACGCTCGAACTGGCGTACGACGATCCTGCGGGCGTCACCGCTGCGTTCAACCGGAACGTTCTGGCGCGCATCAACCGCGAACTCGGCGCGAACTTCGATCCGAAAGGTTTCGCGTACGTCGTCGAGTACGACGAAGCGCGCGGCGCGGTCGATTCGTACCTCGAAGCGCGCAAGGCTGCGACAGTCGACGTCGCGAGCGCCGGCGCGCGCGTGTCGTTTGCCGAGGGCGAACGCATTCACGTCGAATCGGCGTACAAGTATGCTCCGGAGTCGATCGCGCGCTTAGCGTCGGCCTCCGGATTCCGTTTGGCGCAAACGTGGAACGATCGGGCGCGGCGGTTCGGCGTCCATCTGCTCGTACGGGAATAAACGGCGACGCCCAAAGCGCTCGAGGCCGTTCCCGAAGGTCCTAACGACGCAACGGTTCGCATCGACGGCCGCGACGTCGCCTTGACCAATCTCAACAAAGTGTTCTTTCCGAAACTCGAGCTCACCAAAGGCGACTTGCTGCGCTATTATTTGCGCGTCGCGCCCGCCCTGCTGCCGCATATTGCCGGCAAGGCCATGGTGATGAAGCGTTATCCCAACGGCGCGACCGGCGATTTCTTCTTCATGAAGCGCGCGCCGTCGCCGCGGCCGGAGTGGATTCGAACCTGCGGTATCGAGCACGGCTCCGGCAACGTCATCAACTTCCCGGTCATCGACGATCGCGCGGCGTTGATGTGGGTGATTAACCTCGGCTGCATCGATCTCAATCCGTGGTACGCGCCGTGCGACGACTACAACCGCCCCGATTATCTCCACATCGATCTGGATCCGTTCGGAGCGCCGTTCGAAGCCGTGCGCGAAGCCGCGTTGATCGTCCGCGACGTCTTCACCGATCTCGGCATGACGCCGTACGTCAAAACGACCGGCAGCAAAGGGATGCACGTCTACGTCGCAATCAAACGCGGTCCGTCGCAACACGGCGTTTGGGCTACGGCCAAAGCCTTGTCGCACGCCATTGCCAAAGCTCACGAGGACTTGCTCATCGTCGAGTACCGCGTTGCCAAGCGGCCCAAAGGGCGCGTGCTGCTCGATTACAATCAAAACTCCTTCGGACGTACCCTCGCGTCTATCTATTCGGTGCGTCCCAACGAAGAGGCGATGGTATCGACGCCGCTCGAGTGGAAGGAAGTCGAGCGAGGTTGCGAATCGAGCGACTTCACGATGCGCAACGTACCGGATCGCATCGATCGCGTCGGCGATCTCTGGGCGCCGCTCGAGGGCAAGCGCGGACGGTTCGACCTCGAAGGGTTGGCAAAGAAGCTGCATGTCGACGTTTGAAGCGCTGGTTTTGCGGCCGCCGATCGAGCCGATGGAGACGCGTCAAGTAAAGGCGATTCCGGAGGGAGCCCAGTGGCGGTACGAACCGAAGTGGGACGGCTTTCGGTGCGTCGCGTTTCGCTGCAGCGACGAAGTGGAGTTGGAGTCGAAATCGGGGCAATCGCTGACGCGCTACTTTCCCGAGCTCGTCGATGCGCTGCGCGCCGTTCGCGCAAACCGGTTCGTTCTCGACGGCGAGATCTTCATCTCGTCCGGCGACGGCTTCGATTTCGACGCGCTCCTGCAGCGCATCCATCCGGCCGAAAGCCGCGTGCGCATGCTGGCAAAGGCGACGCCGGTAACCTATGCGGCGTTCGACCTCCTCGTCGACGATAAGAATACCGCCCTGCACGAGCGGCCGCTTTCGCTGCGGCGCGAAAAGCTCGAGGCGTTTGCGGCGCGCTTCTTCGGCAAGAACGCCACGCTCGTGCTCTCGCCGCAGACGGACGATCTCGAAGTCGCGCGGGCGTGGTACTCCGGGGACGTTGCGCGGCTCGATGGCGTGATCGCCAAGCGGGCCGAAGCGGCGTACGCATTCGGAAGCCGCGAAGCCGCCGTGAAGGTGAAGCGATCCTACACTGCCGACTGCGTCGTCGGCGGATTTCGCAGGGCGAAAGACGGATCGGTCGCATCGCTGCTGCTCGGGCTCTACGACGGCGAAAGCCTCGATCACGTCGGATTCGTCGGCAGCATGAGCGCCGCCGAGCGCAAGCGCGCGGGCGACGTGCTGCAGCCGCTGGTAACGACCGCGAGTTTCACGGGCGCCATTCCCGGCGGCCCCAGCCGGTGGCGCAAAGGCG
>JAFAHZ010000156.1 GCA_019236975.1 Vulcanimicrobiota bacterium
TCGTCGACGCTAACCGTCTTCGCGACCGCGCGGCCGCCGACGGCAACGATTGCGTCGCCGACTTCGATCTCGAGGCCCGGCGCTGCGAGGGGCGAATCGAAGTTGCGTTCCCACGAATCGCCGCGATAGATCTTGTCGATGCGCCAACCTTGCAGCTTTTCGTCCCAGGTAAGGTCGGCGCCCAGGAATCCGCGCTTATAATTGGGCGCTTCGCGATAATCGCCGCCGATCTCGTACGCGTGTGACGTGCCGAGCTCGCCTTGCATCTCCCAAATGAGATCCGACAGCTCGCCGCGCGTGCGCACGCGTGGCAACAGCCGCGCGTAGCGTTCGTACACGACGTTCCAGTCGACGCCCGACATGCGCTCGTCCCAGAAATGTTCGTGCTGCAGCCGCCATGCTTCACGCAGCATCTGCGACCACTCGTCGCGCGGCTCGACCATGACGCTGATGCGCGACAGATCGATCCACCCCGTGCGGCGTCCGGGCTCGGCGCCTGCCTTCGCTTCGTCGGAGTCATCTTCGGGCAAGTCACCACCGGCGTCGATCGCGCGCAGCTTATCACGCGACGCGTAGACCAACGTACGATAATCGCCGGCCAGCCGAATGTCCTCGAGCTCGCGCGCCATCGTAACGAGGCGTTGCGCATCGAAGTCGTACGCAAGCAAGTCGCCCGCGCGGTCTTCCTCTTCGTGCCAGCGCTTGGCCGGAACTTTGATGGCTTTGAGCGCGAAGCGCGTGAAGAGCACGCGCCGGCGCACCGCGACGATGTCATCGTAGCGGCCTTCCTCGACGGGAAAGGCCATAATGCGGCCGGTGATTCCGTCGAAATCGATGTCGATCTTCGGCGCTTTCGGTTTCTTGCCGATCTCGTCGTCCGGCCGGTGCTCTTTATGCAGCGGCGCGGGTTTGGGGACGAACGGCGAGCGGACGTCCTTGCGCAACGTTACCGCGAACGGCCGCATCGCAAAAGGAAAGCTCAGGTCGAACTGCAGCGCGTCGTAGACCGGATTGAAGTCGCGCGTCGACAGAAAATAAAGATAGTCGCCGTCGGGATCCCAGGTGACGTTGACATCGACGCGCAGCGGCGAGGTGACGTTGTGCTTTTCGCCCGACTTGACTTTGCACACGCGGATGATGCCGACGTCGTGCGAGGGCGACCACGTATACGCCAAATACCGGCCATCGGGCGAAAACGCCAGCCGCGACGTAACGTCCCCCGGACTTTCATCGAGCTTGCGTGGCTGCTTGGAACCGGAATCGATAACGAACAGCTCGCGCCGATGGTTGGTGAACGCGACCACGTCGTCGACGGGTGAGACCGCCAGTTCGACGACGCGGCCGATCGACGTATCGGTCAGCGCGGGCGGATTCTCGGTGTGATCGCTGGACGGATCGAGGACGATGATGCGCTCGTAACCTTCCGCGTCGTCAACCGCCACCAGCCGGTCCGCGCCGGGCATCCATTCGATGAGCCGATAACGCACGCGGCTGCCGCGCCCGTAATGCGTCACCGCTTCTTCCCAAAGCGGCATCGCGTAGGGCTGTCCGCGCGAGACGAGCGCGATTTGTGTCCCGTCCGGCGAAGGCGAGAAATGCTCCAGCCGCTCGGAGCTCTCAATGAAACGGCGTACCGTTTGCGGAGCGGTCGACGGCGTCTGCAACCCAATCGTCGTTGTGGAATCATCGCGCGTGTCGATCATGCGCAGCTCGGCGCCGGCACCATACACGACGCGCGTTCCGTCGCTCGACGGATAGCGCGCGTAGTACTCGCGTTCGTCGCTGTGCTTGCGCAAGTCCGAGCCGTCGGCAGTACAGGAGTAGATATTACCGATGCCTTCGTGATCGGAGATGAAGAAGACGCGGCCGCCGACCCACAGCGGCCACACGAGATTCCCGCGCAGCGAGATCAAGCGCCGGAACGTGCCGCTGCCGGAGGCGTCGACCCAAAGATCGCCGGCCGTCCCGCCGCGATAGCGCTTCCAGCGCGCAGCGTCCAGTGCGTTGCGCCCGATCAGCGTCGCACCGTTCGGCGCAAGGGCAACGGTCGTTGCGTGTCCGAGTCGCAGCGCGCGCGGTGCGCCGCCTTCGACCGGTACGGCATACGCCTGCGTGTCGCGCTCGAACGGCGAACCGAAATCAGTCGTAAAGAGAATCTCGTCGCCCGTCGGCGACCATTCGCAGACGACGCACGCCGTGGCGCCTAAATATGTCAAACGTCTCGCGGGGCCGCCTTCGGCCGGCATGACGTACACCTCAGGATGGCCTTCCTCACGACCGACGAAAGCGAGCAACCGGCCGTCCGGCGAGAAGTGAGGGTACGCAACTTCGCTAACGCTCGTCGTAAGGCGGCGCGCAATGCCGCCGCCGACCGTTCCCAGCCAAAGGTCGTCCTCGCTGACAAATGCGATCTGGTCGCCGTAAATGGTAGGGAAGCGGTAATATCCTGAGTTCATCGGAAGCTGAGGCTTGGCGAGAGAAGCGTGTAATGCTTCTTGACGGCTCCCTAGGGTTGTTAGGGCAGGAGTTCGGGCGGCCTCGGCTTACAAGGTGCCATTGGACCTCCTCGTCCCGCCGCCCGGTTCACCGGAAGGCCAGGTAGTTAATGGCCGGAACGCCGCTAAACGTCCAACCGCAACAGCAACAACAGCCCCAACGCTTCGATAAGAAAGTCGGCATTGTCGGACTCGGTCGCATGGGTTCGAACATTGCGAAGCGGCTGTTTCACGCGCACGTTCCGATCGGCGTGGTCTACGACAAAAACGTTTCGCTCGCGCAGCAGCTTTCGCGCGAGCTGCGTTGCTATCACGCGCAGACGCTCGCCGAGGTCAATGCCAACGGCGAGATCATCTTCACGGTCGTCAGCGACGACGAAGCCGTAAACACGATTTTTGCGGAGACCGGCGATAGCTTACTGCTCGGCGCCGGCGGAACGACGTTCATCGAGTGCAGTACGGTTTCACCGAAGCTGCACGTCGAGGTTGCGAACCGCGTTGCCGGCCGCAACGGGCGCTTCATCGAAGCCTGCATGGCTGGTTCGGCGCCGCAAGCGCACGATGGCACGTTGTACCTGATCATGGGCGGGAACAAATTCGTCGTCGATCAACTCGCGCCGCTGCTGCGCATGATGTCGCGCACGCAAGTGTATGTCGGTGAGATTCCGCGCGCTGCGGAGATCAAAGCGCTCGTCAACATGGTCATGAACATCAACACCGCAGGTTTGGCGGAAGGGCTCGCGCTGGGCAG
>JAFAHZ010000268.1 GCA_019236975.1 Vulcanimicrobiota bacterium
TTCAAACACCTCTCGCAGCCGTTTGTATTTCTCTTGCCGCTCAACATCATCGAAGATCTCGCGCGGCCGATCACGCTCTCGCTGCGGTTGTTCTTCAACATCTTCGTCGGCGAGCTGCTGATCTTCGTCGCCGTTCAGATCATCACGTCGGGGATTCACATCGGCGCAGTGGATCTCTCGCTGGCGGCAGCCATCATGCCGTTTTTGATTCAGTTTTTCAACTTCTTCATCGGAACGCTGCAAGCGTTCGTGTTCACGCTCTTATCGATCGTATACCTGTCCTTGGCGACGGCCGAGGAGCACTAGGAAAGGTTAGGAACCCTTGAACGAGAGTCTCTTGCTGTCGTCGGTCGTGATCGGCTTCTCGCTGATCGTCGCGGCCGTCGCGTTTGGTTCGGCAGTCGGCGACGGCATCGTGTCGTCGAAAGCCGTCGAAGCAATCGCACGACAACCGGAAGCCCGCCCGAATATCTTTACCTTCATGTTTCTCGGCGTCGGCGTGCTGGAAGCGTTCCCCATCATCGGATTGGGTTTGGGATTGTATCTATTCTTCGTCGTGAGCGGAGCGCCGTCGGGAATTCCCGCGGTACTCAAGTCACTTTCGGGACACCCGTAACCTCGCATGTTCCTCAAGCTCGACGGCACGTTTTGGGTCCAAATCATCAACTTTTTTATTTTCTACGCGATCCTGAACGTGGTGTACATCAAGCCCGCCGCCCAAGCTCTGCGCAAGCGGCGTGAATACATCGACTCGGTGCAAAACGAGTACGATGCGGCGCGGCGTGCGCAGCGCGAGCTGGTGGTGCAAGCCGATCAGAAACGGGCCGAAGGCCGGCGCGAAGGCGACCATCGAGCCGCGGCGCTGCGGTCCGAAGCCATGCGTCAAGCCGAAGAGATCGTCGGCAAAGCGCAGGCCGAGGGGCTGCAGATTTCCCAGGACGCGCTCAATAAGGTAGAGCGTGAGCTCAACGCGGCACGCGCGAGCCGCTACCGGCTCGTACGCGAGCTGGCCGCGGATATGTACGACCGTGCGGTGAGGACGCTGTGAACTACGAAGCAATCGCGCTTTGGAGTCAGGTCGTCGCAGCAGTCGTCTTTGCGGCGCTGATCGTGGTCGGCTTCGTGAAATTCATTCAGCCGGCGATTACGCGCAGCACGCAAAACAAGAACGAAGAGATTCGCGAAAACGAGCTGCGCCGCGACGACGCGGTTCGAGCCGTCGAGGAAGCACGCGCCGAGCTGGCTCGGGCCGAGGCGGATGCGGTTCGCATTCGTGAGGCGATCGAGCTCGACGCGCAGCGCGAGGCGGCGACGATCGTCGCCGGCGCGCACTCCGAAGCGCAGCGCTTGATTCGCAACGCTCGCGGCGAGATGGAGCGCGAACGGCGTTCGGCGCGTGACAAGCTGCGCATCGAGCTGATTGAGAACGCGCTGCGCGAAGCGCGCAAGGAAGCGACGCAGCGCATCGATCAGAAGACCGACGTCGCGCTGGTCGACCGGTTCATTGCCGATCTCGAACGCCGGGTGCGGCGCTGATGCCGAACGAGGCGCTTGCAAAGCGCTACGCGCAGGCGGTTTTCGACCTGGCCGGCGAGTCGCACAAGACCGTCGACGTCGGCCGCGATCTGCGCACGGTGTGGAGCGCCATGGAAGACGACGACGGCGTCGTGCGTTTCTTTTTTGCACCCGTTATCGAGCGCAGCGAGAAGCAACGCGTCTTGCTGGAGGCCTTCAAAGGCAAGATCGAGCCGATTGCGCTGCACACACTCTTGCTGCTCGTGCGCAAGCGCCGCGAGCGCTTGCTGCCGGAGATTCTGCAGCAATATGCGGCGCTCGAAATGGCGGCGCGCGGCGCCGAACCGCTAATCGTATCGAGCGCGCACAAGCTGCCGCCCGAAGAGCTCGCATCGCTCGTCGAGCGGCTCTCAAAGATCTACAACAAGCGATTCGAGGTCGAAGAGCGCGTCGATCCCAACTTGCTCGGCGGCGTCAGCATCCGCATGGGTGACCTCGCGATCGACGGCACCGTCGCCGGCCGCTTAGATGACTTAAGCCGAACGTTACTGACCCACTAAGAAAGCACGTATGATAAACGCAGACGAAATCGCAGGTATCCTCAAACAGCAAATCGCTACCTTTGACACCGATCTCAAAGAAGATCAGATCGGCACCGTCATCGAGGTCGGCGACTCGATCGCGCGCGTCTACGGACTCGACGCCGCGCAGTTCTCGGAGCTCGTCGAGTTTCCGAACGGCATCGAGGGCATCGTGCTCAACCTTGAGGAGGACAACGTCGGCGTTATCATCATGGGCCCCGACGAAGATATCAAGGAAGGCGATCGCGTCCGCCGCACCGGCCGCATCGCCTCAGTCCCCGTCGGCGAAGCACTGCTCGGCCGCGTGGTCAATCCGCTCGGTCAGCCAATCGACGGCAAAGGCCCAATCGATACCAAAAAGTATCGCACGATCGAAAACATCGCGCCGACCGTCGTCGAACGCCAACCCGTCAAGCAGCCGCTGCAAACCGGTCTGCGCGCGATCGA
>JAFAHZ010000306.1 GCA_019236975.1 Vulcanimicrobiota bacterium
GTATCCCGCAAACGTAACGGCCGCCGCCGCCATCCCGCCGCTTTGCGATACGAGCAACAGCGTCCAGCCGTACATGAATGCGACGGCGGGATGAAACGCGTCGCGCATATACGCGTAGAGGCCCCCGTCGTGCGGTCGCCGCGCCGCGAGTTCGGCGAAGATTGCGCCGCCGAGTAGAGCGATGCCACCGCCGATCGCCCAGATCGCCATAATGACGACCGCGTCCGGCGCAAACTTCGCCACCACCGAGGGATTACGAAAGATACCCGATCCAATGATGCCGCCCATGACGATGAGTGCGGCGTCGCGGGCACCGAGGCGGCGTAGCAGTTTCGGCATGAAAGCTCCCGTGTCAGGCTGAGCTTGTCGAAGCCCTGCCAAACACCTTTTGCGCGAACTCCTCGATAATTACGGCGAATTCTTCGGCGCGAATCAGCGGTCCCACGTGGTCGGCTCCCCTGAGAAGACGCAACCTCGCCTGCGGGAGGCGATGCAGATAACGGCGCTCGTCCGAGCGAAACGCAAAATCGTATTCCCCGTTGACGATCAAGACGGGTTTGCGGTACGTCGCAATTTCGGCGAGCGCGTCCTTTTGCTCGCGGACGATCGCGCTGGTTTGCGCAAAAACTTGGCGATTAAAAGGAATGGACTCGACGAGTTCGACCCACCGTTGCGGCAACGTCAAGCTGAGAGTGGCGTGAACGAGCGCGTTGTAAAGCGGTTGGGGAAGGTGCTCGGTAAACGTAACCGTCGCGCCGTACGGCCACCATTTCCAGCCTTCGAAGTCGAGCGTGCAGTCTGCGAGGACGAGCCCCGCCGTGCGTTCCTGCCGGCCTGCCGCAAAACGCATCGTCACGAATCCGCCGAGCGAGTAGCCCACGATCAGCGGCGGAGCTTGCAATACGTCGCCGACGACGCGATCGAGCAGCGATGAAACGTTCTCCTGCGTAAACGGCACGTGTTCGAGAACGCCGTGGCCCGGAAGGTCGACCGTAACGACGTGAAAGCGCGGCGCGAGCATGCGTGCGTGCTCGGTCCAAACGTCGCGCCCCAGCCGAATGCCGTGCAAGAAAAGAATCGGCGGATTCGTACGATCGCCGAACTCCGACCACGCCGCCGAAAAATCCAACGTCAGTTCGAGACTTCCAACAGCACCTTGATCGCGCGCCGCCGATCCATCGCTTCGTATCCGTCGGTCACGCGGTCGAGCGGCAACGTGAGATCGAAGACGCGCGAGGGATCGATGGAACCCTCGACGACGTGGCGCATCAGTTCGTCGATGTAGGAACGGGCGGGGGCCAGAGCGCCGCGCAGCGCGACGTTCTTCACGAACGCCGGGCGCAGCGGCGCCTTATCGATGGCATTGGGCGCACCGACGAAGGCGACGGTTCCACCCGGTCGCGCGATTTCGGCCGCCAAATCCATGCTTTCTTGATTCCCCACGGCTTCGACGACCGCCGGCGAACCGCCGCGCGTCAGTTCGAGGATCTCTTCGGCGATGCCGGGCTCGTGCGAATCGAATGCGTGCGTCGCACCGAACTCGCGCGCCCGCGCCAGACGCTTTGGGTTGTGACCGATCGCGATGACGCGCTCGGCGCCCACGACGCGAGCTGCCGAGAGCACCGCGCACAAGCCGACCGCTCCGTCGCCGACGATCGCCACCGTTCCGCCGCGCTGCGTTTGCGCGCTTACGACGCCGTGGTGGCCGGTCGGCATGACGTCGCAGAGCGCCGCGGCCGATGCGTGCAGGTGCGGAGAACCGTGCACGATTTCGGGAGCTGCCTTGACGAGCGTTCCGTCTGCTTGCGGCACGCGAACCGCCTCGGCTTGCGCGCCGTTGCGATCGTCGCCCCAGTTCCCGCCGTGCACGCACGACGTCTGCAAACCTTTCTTGCAGAACTCGCAGGTGCCGTCGCTCCAAACGAACGGTGCGATGACGAGATCGCCCGGCGCGACCGACGACACGCTTTTCCCGGCTTCTTCGACGATTCCGACGAACTCGTGGCCGGTGCGATCGCCGGGATCCCATTGCGTAATGCCGCGATAGAACCAGAGGTCGGATCCGCAAATGGCCGCACGCGTGACGCGCACGATCGCGTCCGTCGGCTCGCGCAGCACCGGATCGTCGACGCTCTCGAGGCGCACGTCGCGTGCACCGTGATAGACGGTAGCCTTCATAACGCTCCTCACAACCCGGAGTTGGCTGACGCGGCTGCGAATGAGTGCAGCCATGTTTGCAGCGATACTTCTCTCCGCACTTACCCTCGCGCAGGCCCCGGCCCCGCCGGGCAGCGCGCTCGAGCCGCTCGGAGCCGGAGCCTGTTTGGATTCGCCCCGGCCGGTACCCCGGGTCTTGCAACCCCCGATCACCCAGGGCAATCAGATCGTTCGCATCGATAAAGTCGCTTCCACCGCCTCGCTGATGCCGGGGGAAGTCATCGGCTTTTTGTACACGCTTCACGACGGAAGCACGTGGCTGGGGCAGCGCACGCAGCCGTACATGTCGGCCGCGAGCGCCGCACAGATCAATAACGTCCTCTCGAGCACCCACATGCCGGGCGAAAACGTCAGTCAGTTTCCCCCCGAGATGAAGCACGGCGTTTCCACCAAGTACACCCAGTACTTTAAGGTCCAGATCGTGCCGACGGCCATGCAGACGCTGCGTATCGAACTCGAGCCCTGCGTGGTCTGGCCGGCGGGCCGGCCGCTGCCCGACCCTCAAATATAGCGAGCAGGGGGCCGCTTTTAGCAGCCGCCGCATCCGAGTGCTAGAATAAGGGGTCTTAGGCTCAGAGCACACACCAGCATGGATTTCGTTTTGCGCGCCCGTTTAGGCAATTTTGAACCGAACACCGACGTCTTCGTCGACGACGAGGGGCGCCGCGTCGTCGTGGTCGTGGAGGTCGCCGGTGCCGATCCCGAGAGCCTTCGGCTCGGCTTCGAGGACCGCCACCTCTACGTCGCCGGGCGCCGGAAAGAGGTCGTTCGGCTGCATCAGGGGTCGTTCGCGCAGAAAGAGATCGTGTACGGCGAGTTCGTCAAGCGGATCGCGCTGCCGGCGCCGGTCGAGTTCGACTGTGCGGGCGCGAGCTACCAGGACGGCATTCTCGTCGTGGTGTTGCCGCTCGCTGCGACTGCGTACCGTCCGACGGCGCGCACCGAACTCCACATTTTAGTGAAGAGGACACATTCCTAACCGCATGCCCCAGAAAGCAGAATCCAAAATCGTCCCGGCCAACTCGATCGGCATCCTGCCGCTTCAGGAAGCGGTGCTTTTCCCGCATACGGTCATTCCGTTAGCGGTCGTCAAGAAGCCGGGCATCCAACTCGTAGAGGAAGCGCTGCGCGAGGGCAAGCCGATCGGCTTGACCGTACTCAAAGATCGCGAAGTCGACAATCCCGGGCCCGACGACGTTTCGCGCATCGGCACCATCGGCGTCATTCAGAAGATGCTGAAGGTTCCCGACGGTACGCTGCGCTGTATCGTTGCGGGGCAACAAGTCTTCAAGATCGAGCAGTTCACGCAAGTCGCGCCGTACATGGTTGCCGCGTACGCCGAGCTGCCCGACGTCACCGTTGAAAACGAGCAGCTCGTTGCGATGCAGCGCAACCTGGCCGGCCTCTTTCAGAAGCTTCTTTCTTACTTGCCGCAGGCGCCGCGCGAGATGGAGATGGAGGTCCAAAATATCACCGACCCGTCGGTGCTGACCTACTTCGTCGCGTCGACGATGCGGCTCGACACGGCCGATCGGCAAGCGCTGCTCGAAGAGCGCGACACGGCTAAGCGGATGCGCAAGCTGACGCTGCTGCTGACCAAAGAACTCGAAGTCGTCGAGCTCGGGCATAAGATCCAAAGCGACATTCAGCGCGAAATGGAGAAGAATCAGCGCGAGTTCTACTTGCGCCAGCAGCTGCGCGCCATCCAGGAAGAACTGGGCGAAGTCGATCCGCAGCAAGCCGAGACCAACGAGCTGCGCGAGAAGATCGAAGCCGCGAAGATGCCGGAGGACGTCAAGAAGTCGGCCGACCGCGAGCTCGATCGCCTCTCGAAAGTGCCGCAGGCGAGTCCGGAGTACAGCGTGATTCGCACCTACCTCGACTGGCTGGTGACGCTGCCGTGGAACAGCGAGACCGCCGACCACATCGACATCGCGCAGGCGCGCAAGATTCTCGACGAGGATCACTACGATCTCGAGAAGATCAAGGATCGCATCATCGAGTATTTGGCCGTCGGTAAGCTCAAGAAGAAGCTCACCGGGCCGATCCTGTGCTTCGTCGGACCGCCGGGCGTCGGTAAGACGTCGCTCGGGCAGTCGATCGCTCGCGCGATGGGCCGCAAGTTCGTGCGACTCTCGGTCGGCGGCGTGCGCGACGAAGCCGAGATTCGCGGACACCGGCGCACCTACATCGGCGCGATGCCCGGGACGATCGTTCGCGCGATTCGCGATGCCGGCACGCGCAATCCGGTGATGATGATCGACGAAATCGACAAAGTGGGCGCCGATTTCCGCGGCGATCCCCAGTCGGCGCTTCTCGAGGTCCTCGATCCCGAACAGAACGTCAACTTCCGCGATCACTATCTGGATCTGCCGTTCGACTTGTCGTCGGTGCTCTTCATTTGTACGGCGAACAACCTCGATACGATCTCGCCGCCGCTGCGCGACCGCATGGAAATCATCCAGCTTTCGGGCTACACCGAGCTGGAGAAGATGCAAATCGCCAAGCGCTACCTCATCAAAAAGCAGCGCAAGGCCAACGGCCTGAAGGAGACGCAAGCGCAGATCGCCGACCCGGCGCTGCGCGCAATCGTTACTGACTATACGCGCGAAGCCGGCGTCCGCAATCTCGAGCGCGAAATCGGGACGGTCTTTCGCAAGATCGCGCGCAAAATCGCGGAGAGTCCGCGCTACAAGGCGCGCGTCAAACCAGAGAATCTGGTCGACTATCTGAGCCGGCCGCGCTTCTACAATGAAGTCCGCAAGCGAACGGCTTCAGTCGGCGTCTCGACCGGGATGTTCTGGACGCCGGTTGGCGGCGACATTCTCTTTATCGAAACGCAGGCGATGCCGGGCACCGGAAAACTGGTGCTCACCGGTCAGCTCGGCGACGTCATGAAGGAAAGCGCTCAAGCTGCGGTGTCGTTCTTGCGCTCGCGCTCGAGCGAGCTGGAGTTGCCGGAAGACTACTTCGCGAAGCACGACGTTCACGTGCACGTGCCGGCGGGAGCGACGCCCAAGGACGGGCCGTCCGCGGGCATTGCCTTGGCGACCGCGATTGCGTCGACGCTCACCGGATTGAAAGTCGATCCGAACCTCGCGATGACCGGCGAGATCACGCTCACCGGGCAAGTGCTGCCCATCGGCGGACTCAAAGAGAAGGTACTTGGCGCAAAACGCGCCGGGATCGCGAAGATTCTGTTGCCCAAGCGCAACGAGCCCGATCTCGAGGACATTCCGAAAGAAGTGCGCGACTCGATGACGTTCGTCACGGTCGAAGAGCTTTCGGAGGTGCTGCACCACGCGCTCGGCAAGCGGCTCATTACGCCGGTGCCGCTCGGCGCCGCCGACGGCAAAGCGAGCAACGTGGTGCCGATGCGGCGAAACGGCGTCCTCAAACGCGTGCGTCCGGGCGAGCGGAAAAGGCGGTCGCTAGCGCGTAAACGCTAGCCATGAAATCGCTGCTGCTTCTCCCCGGCCCGGTGCCGGTCGCTCAACCGGTGCTCGAAGCGATGGCGCGCCCGATGATCAACCACCGCGGGCCCGAGTTCGCCGAGATCATCGCACGTATCGAACGCGGGCTGCGTCCGGTGTTCGGCACGAAGGGTGACGTCGTGCTGCTGGGATCGTCCGGCACGGGAGCCATGGAAGCGGCGTTCGTCAATCTGTTTTCACCCGGCGACGTCGTGCTGTCGTGTCCGATCGGCGTCTTCGGGAAGCGTTTCGCATCGATCGCGCAAAGCTACGGCTGCATCGTCGAAACGCTCGACACGCCGGCCGGCGCAGCCCTCGATGCGCACGCGCTGCGCGCGCGCTTAAAGACCGATACGGCAAAACGCATCGCCGGCGTCCTGCTGACGCACAACGAAACGTCGACCGGCGTGCAGAACGATATGGCGGCGATCGCAGACGCGGTTCGCGAGCACGGTGCCGTTACACTGGTGGATTCCATCAGCGGTTTGGGCGCGTCCGATTTCCGCATGGACGAATGGGGCTACGACGTCGTCGTCACGGCTTCCCAAAAGGCATTCGCCGCACCGCCGGGTATCGCGATGTTCGCGGCCAGCGACCGCGGATGGGAGCGCATGGAACGGTCGTCCGTCCCGCGCTTTTATTTCGACGCGCGGAAAGCTCGCGAATTTGCAAAAACCGGTCAGACGCCGTGGACGCCGCCGATCTCGATTCTCTACGCGCTCGACGTTGCATTGGCGCGCTATCACGCCGACGGCATGGAAGCGGTGGTCGAGCGTCACGCGCGCTACGCGCGAGCCGTCCGAGCCGCGCTCGAAGCACTCGGCTTCGTTATATTCTCGCGGCCCGATGCGCATTCGGTCACGGTCGTCGCCGCGTATCCGCCTGAAGGCGTCGAAGCGGCGAAGTTCCTCAAACGGCTGCGCGAACGCTACGGCGTCGTGTTATCGGGCGGTCAGGGCGAGCTTAGCGGCAAAATTATCCGGTTCGGTACGATGGGCGACGTCACGGAAGGCGATATCATCGGTGCGATTGGTTCGATCGAACTCACGCTCGCGGATCTCGATGCTCCGTCGAGTCCGGGTGCCGGCACGAAAGCCGCAATCGAAGCGCTTTCGCACCGCACCGCCGTTACGGCGTAAGCTCCGCTTGGTGAGGGAGGTCGCCGCTTGGAGCTTCGGATCCGCCTTCTGGGTCAATTCGACGCCGCACTCGGAGACCGTTCGCTAACCAAGCTAACGGGTGCGCGGCTGCAGTCGCTCTTTGCGTACTTGGTACTGCACGCCGGCGCGCCGCAGTCGCGCTCGCAACTTGCTTTTTTGTTTTGGCCCGATGCAACCGAGTCGAACGCGCGTAACAATCTTCGGCAGCTCCTGCATCAGCTTCGCGAAGCGCTCGAAGACGCCCAAGCGTCGGTCCGGACCGGAGCGAGCTGGGTGCAATGGGCTCCTACGGAGCAGTGCTACGTCGACGTCGTTGCTTTCGAGAAAGCCCTCGCGGACGCCGAAGCCGCCCGGTCTCGCGGCGACGCGCCGAATTATCGCCGGAATCTCGAGCGCGCGCTCGCATTGTGCGATGGACCGCTCGTCCCGACCTGCTACGACGATTGGATCGCTCCCCTGCGAGAACGCCTAACCCGTGAGTGCAAAGGCGCCGTACGGCAGTTGGTGGAGTGCGTCGAAGCGTCGCGCGAATACGTCGCCGCGATTCCGTACCTCAACCACTGGATCCACCACGAACCGACCGATGAGGATGCCTACCGCTGCCTCATGCGCATGCATGCGCTATGCAACGACCGTACCGCAGAGTTACGCTCCTTTCGCGCCTGTTGCGCGGCTTTGCGCGCCGGCCTCGACGCCGAACCGAGCGAAGAAACGGTTCGATTGCACGAGAGGATCGCGCGGGGAGAGGTAGCCGCCGCAAAGACGGGGACGTCCGGCCTGCGAGCGGAGGCAGTTTCGTCGCGGATGATCGGCAGAAACGACGAATGGCGCGTGCTTCGAGAGGCGTGGGACCAGGCGAGCGCACAAAGTGCTCGCCTCGCCTTGATTGAAGGCGAAGCCGGCATCGGCAAATCGCGCCTTGCGGAGGAGCTGGTCTCGTGGGCGAGCCGGCAGGGCGTCGCCGTTGCGGCTGCTCGCTGCTACGCCGCAGAGGGCAGGCTCGCTTTCGCGCCGGTGACGGATTGGCTTCGCAGCGACGTATTGAGTGCGAGCGTGCAACGGCTGGACGACGTGTGGTTTGCGGAGGTCTCACGCGTCGTTCCCGAATTGGCCGCACAAAGAAGCGGCTTGCCGCAGATCGGATCGGGCGAACGTGCCCGCCTTTTCGAAGGGTTGGCCCGCGCCATCGCAAGCGCGCCGTCCCCCCTGCTGCTCGTCATCGACGACTTGCAATGGTGCGACCTCGAAACGCTTCAATGGCTCCATTTTTTCCTTCGCTTCGATCCCAAGTCCGCGTTGCTCGTAGTTGGCACGGTTCGTTCGGAGGAGATCTCCCGATCGCATCCGGTCAACGATCTTCGCCGGCGCCTTCGCGAAGAATCCGTGCTTACGGAGATCGTGCTGGAAGCGCTCGGTCAAGACGAAACGGTCGAACTTGCATCGCAGGTCGCAAACTGCTCGTTCGATAGCGATGCGTCGGCAAGGCTTTACCGGGAAACGGGGGGCCATCCGCTCTTCGTCGTCGAGATGATGCGGGTAGACGGTGGACGCCCGGTTGCGGAAGGTTCGAACGGTTCCGCATTACCGCCCCGCGTGCATGCGGTTATCGCGGGCCGCCTAGCCCAGCTCTCCCCGGAAGCGCGCCAAGTCGTCTTTGCGGCGGCGACCGTCGCTCGAGCGTGCAGCACGTCCCTTCTTGGGCGCATCGTGACGTGCGGCGAGCGCGAGTTGATCGTTGCACTAGACGAATTGTGGCAGAAACGCGTGCTTTGCGAACAGGAGCCCAACGTTTACGATTTCACGCACGATAAGCTGCGCGAGGTTGCCTACGAAGAGATCGGCGCTCCGGAGCGTAGGTCGCTGCACCGCACGGTTGCCCGCGCACTCGAGATCGACGAAGTTTCGGATCTCGGCCGGGTGAGCGGGCAAATCGCCGCACACTTCGATCGCGCAGGTCTTGCGGAAATGGCGATACCTTACTACATTCGCGCGGCCACGGCAGCGTTAGCGGTGTATGCCAACGCCGAAGCTCAGGGCCTGGCCGAGCGCGGACTCTCATTAGTATCGGCGTTACCGGAAAGCTCGAAGCGCGACGCGTGGGAACTCTCGCTGCAACTCGTGATGGCGCCGGTGCTGAGGACCGCTCGCGGTTGGGCGACACCGGAGGTCGAATCCGTACTCGATCGCGCGCTCGCTCTCTGCGACAAAGTCGGAAGCCCCGAGCAGCGGAGCCAGGTTCTCCACGGACTCGTGTCGATGTACGTCGTCCAGGCAAAACACGATCGGGCCGAGTCGGTGACCAACGAGATTTCCGATCTTTTACGGCAAACGGGCGGCAGCGAACGCCCGGCCTACGCAACCGCAATGATGGTGGGAGGCCATCTCGCCCGCGGTCGGTTCGAGCAGGCGATTGCGGAGTGGGACGACGTCCTTCGCAGGTTCGATCCCGCGCAAATCCAGCATCTCCAATTTTCCCAAGGGCTGAATTATCAGGTGCTGACGAGCGCGTGGCAATCTCACGCGCTCTGGTGCATCGGCAGGCCTCAAACCGCGCTGGAACGCTGCCGTGCCTCGGTGGAGCTCGCACGCGATCTGGAGCAACCGTTTAACCGAGCCATTGCGTCCACGTACTTGGCGCTGCTGCTGCAGCTGTGCGGCGATGCGCGCGTCTTTCGCGATCAAGCCGATGAGGCGCTGCGTCTCAGCACGCAGTTCGAGGCGCCCTACTATCGTACGTGGGCGTCGATTCTCGTCGCGTATGCGACCGCGTGCGATGCCCCGGGGGACTCCTCGATCCTGGCGGTGCGAGAGGCCATCGATGCATTCGCGGGCGGCGGAGCGCGAATGCGGCTTACGTATTATTTGGCGCTGCTCGCCGAGGTCTGTCTGCGGGCGCACGAATCGGTGCGCGGTCTCGCCGTCATCGAAGAAGCCTTGGCGACGTCCCGGCAAACCGGAGAGCGGTGGTGGGACGCGGAGCTGCATCGCTTGCGCGGGGAGCTCTTGCTCCAGCACGGCGCCGGAGTCCCCGAAGCCGACACCGCATATCGCCGGTCACTGGAGATCGCTCGTGCTCAGGGTGCCAAGTCGTTCGAGCTCCGTACCGCGACGAGCGTCGCGCGGCTCTGGCGGACGTCGCCTCAGGCGCGGCAGTCGAACGAGGAGCTCCGCGAGGTTCTCAGCTCGTTCTCCGAGGGCTTCGACACCCGCGACCTCACGGAAGCACAGGATCTTTTAGCCGAAGCGGTCGCAATCTAACGCTTCACTAACGGCACGGGCGTACGCTGGGGTCACCAGATTGCGAAACCGGCCAGAAGAGGTATCGTTTATGACCACTACCGAGCAATCGACGGCAGCCGCCCCGCGAACCAAAGGCTCCGTCTACAGTCTTCAAGGCACGCTGCTCGAAGCGTGTTCGTGCAAGGTGCTGTGCCCGTGCTGGATCGGCGAAGATCCCGATACCGGGCATTGCGACGCATTCGTCGCCTACCACTTCGAGAAAGGGACCATCAAGGGCGTCGACGTTAGCGGCCTCTCGATGGTCAACGTCTGTAAAATCCCCGGAAACGTCCTAACGCCGAAGTCCTGGAAGATTCTCGTCCTCGTGGACGACCGGGCGACGGACGCCCAGTTTGCGGCGCTGCAAGACGCGTATTTCGGACGTCTCGGCGGACCGCTCGCCGATCTCGCGCAGCTCGTCGGTGAAGTCGTGGGCGTGGAACGCGTCCCCATGACGCACGAAGTGCGCGGAGGTGTCGGCACGCTCAAAGTCGGCGATCTCGTCGATTCGGAAATGGAGCCGTATCGCGGCCCCGACGGATCGACTACGACGTTGCGCGACTCCGTCTTTTCGACGATTCCCGGTTCGCCGGCGTACGTCGCAAAGGCCAAGAAGAATCGCGTCAACATTCCGCAGCACGGCATGGTGTGGTCGTTCGAGGGCCGCAACGCGATCCAAGGCGACTACGTCATCGACTTTTCCGGATAATCGCCATGACGGAGCAGCGCGCTCGCTGGAGTTCCTCCATGTTGCCCATTGCGATAGCCATCGCGGCGGCATGGGGACTTGCGATTGCCGGTCAAGTCAGCGGTTCTGCGATTCTGCTGCATCACGACACGCTTATCGAGGGCGGCTTGCCGCTGTGGGCTGCCCTCGTGCTCTTCGTGCTCGCGTGGCAATCGATGATCGCCGCGATGATGCTGCCGTCGAGCCTTCCGTTGATCCGCATGTTCGGTGCCGTCTCGGCGAGCCAGCCTCGGCGGGGCGCCGCAATGCTCGCCTTTCTCGGTGGCTATGCCGGCGTGTGGACGGCGTTCGGCGTGGCAGCGTTCGCCGGGGACGTCCTCGTGCACCGGACGGTGGATCGCTGGGCGTGGCTCGCCGCGCATCCGTGGCTCATTTCCGCCGGCGTCCTCGCGCTCGCGGGCGCGTTCCAATTCTCGTCGATCAAAGATGCGTGCTTGGACAAATGCCGGCTGCCCGGGACGTTTCTTCTGCAGCACTATCGCCGAGGCGTTGGTGCTGCCTTTGTCCTCGGACGCGATCACGGCTTGTTCTGTCTTGGCTGCTGCTGGGCGCTGATGCTCGTCGGCTTTGCCGCCGGATTCGCGAGCCTCTGGTGGATGGCGGCGCTCACCGCCTTGATGGTGTACGAGAAAACCGGTAAGAACGGCAAACGGGTCGTTCCCGTCGTCGGCGCCATGCTGATCGTTTGGGCGCTGATTCTCGCGGTGCATCCGGGGTGGGTTCCTCCGGCCTTTTCCGGATCGTAACGCGTGACCGCGATACGTCTCGAGCCGCGCGTTGCCGGGCTGCGTTCGCGCATGCGCGGCGAGGTGCTGACGCCTGTCGACGATTCGTACGAAGCGGCGCGCAAGGTGTACAATGCGGCGATCGACCGGCGCCCGGCAATTATTGCGCGCTGCGTCGATGCGGCCGATGCCATAGCAGCGCTTCGTTTCGCCCAAGAAAACCACTTACCGCTTGCGGTGCGCGGCGGCGGTCACAGTGCGCCCGGCTCGTGCACCTGCGACGACGGGCTCGTTGTAGATCTCTCGCACATGCGAAGCGTGCGCGTCGATCCGCAGAACCAAACGGTTCGCGCCGAAGGCGGATGCGTTTGGGGCGACGTGGATCACGCGACGCACGCGTTCGGCCTGGCGGTGCCGTGCGGTTTCGTCTCGACCACCGGCGTAGGAGGGCTGACGCTCGGGGGCGGCATCGGTTACCTCACACGGCGTTACGGCTTGACGATCGACAATCTGTTGGGCGCGGACGTCGTGCTGGCCGACGGAAGCTACGTGCGAGCGAGTGCCGACGAAAATCCCGATCTCTTTTGGGCGCTTCGCGGCGGCGGCGGCAACTTTGGAATCGTTACGTCGTTTCTCTTCCGAGCGCATCCCGTGCATACCGTGTACGGCGGACCCATCTTTTGGCCGCTTTCGAACGGCGCCGAAGTGCTCAGCCAGTGGCGCGATTTCATTTTGAAGGCGCCGGAAGATCTCAACGGATGGTTTGGTTTCGTAACGATCCCCGCGACGCCGCCGTTCCCGGAACGATATCGCGGCGAAACGATGTGCGTCACGACCTGGTGCTACACCGGCGATCTTTCCGGCGCCGAGTCGGCACTGCGGCCGGTGCGTTCGTTTGCGCCGGCGGCGATGGATTTTTGCGGTCCGATGGCATTTCCGGCGCTGCAGAGCATGTTCGACGCAGTGCACCCGCCGGGTTTGCATTGGTATTGGAAAGCGGATTTCTTCCGCGACCTGCCCGAGGGCGCCGTCGATTTGCATCTCCGCTACGCGCGGACGTTACCCAGCGCGCACTCCACGATGCACCTCTATCCCGTCAACGGTGCGGCGCACCGTGCCGGTCGCAGCGAGACGGCGTTCAGCTTCCGCGAGGCGAATTTCGCCGAAGTGATCGTCGGCGTCGATTCGGACGGTTCGAGCGGCGAGCGGCTGCGCGAGTGGGCGCGATCGTACTGGTCGGCGCTCCATCCGTTTTCCGCGGGCGGCGCCTACGTGAACATGGCGATGGACGAAGGCGAAGAGTTCGTGCGCGCGGCGTACCGCGAGAACTATCCGCGCCTGGCAAGGATAAAAGACGCGTACGATTCGGGCAACACCTTTCGCATCAATCAAAATATCGAGCCCGCCTAGACAAGCTCGACGTTATCGTTCGCGGGCCACAAGCCAATCGAAGACCCCACCCAGCGATGCTTCTTGTTGTGGTCGATGCCTTTGCGTTCGATTTCGTCGAAGATAGCACGCTTGACGCGCGCTCTCAGCGCGATCGCGAGCGAACAACGCGCTTAGAGGGGGGCGTCAGCAATCGTTCCCGGCACTCCCAGGATTGCCGAGTAAAGCGCCCTCGTCATCCTTGCCTTGCATGCCAGGCTGCCCCGGAGGACTTCCATTGGCGCCCGAGCCGCCGCTGAAGCTCACGGGGCCGTACTGAACGGATGACGTAATCGTGAACAACGCGCTGAAGCCCGCGTCGTGAAGGTTTCCGGCGTTTGCGCCGTTAGGCCCCGCGACTCCAGGCGAGGGGCAGTTATTACCCGAAGTTCCACCGATTCCAAAGGCGAGTAATTTTATGGTCTTAAGGCCTTGCTTTTGAAGTTGCGCAACGGTGGCGCCCTTCGGCGCAATGAGCGTAAAGGATCCACCGTTCGCTCCAGACACAGGGCCGGCTTGCCCTGCCGTCGCCGTACCGCCGTCTCCACCGCCAACGTCGATCTCGGTGTACGAGCCGTCGGGCGGCGAAGGTTCATTTGCTGTCGTGCCGTGCCCGGCGGGACCGATGAGCCCAAGCTTTATAGTGAGATTGCCGCCGGTGCCAGGGGCGGGGGCGGGCGTAGCCGGCTTGTTGTATCCGTTACCGGACCCAGCGGAACTCAACAAGGTGGGATTTCCCCCCGAACCCGCCACAAAATGCTCGTCTCGCGAAGAGACGGAGGCAACGACGGTAACGCTTCCACCCTCCCCGCCCGAGGCCTGATTGTAGACGACGTCGACGCCGTTGGGGTGACCGGCAGTTCCATCTTCGTTGGCGTAACTGCCGACGGTCGCGCCTCCATCGCCCCCATTGCCCGCGCGTAAGCCGCCGGGTCCGTAATATTTGTCGGTTATGACGGAAATGAAGCCGCCGTCCGCACCTTTTCCAGGCGAAAACACGTATGAGTTATTGGAGCCGTTGGATGCCGGCTTGTATGCGGGGGCGCCCTCGCCGGCGTTGCCGGCGAACATGCTACCTTTTACGGCTACAGAGTAGGGCGAATCCGCCTTCCACTTCTCGCCCAACGACGCCGCGATTTGTTCGGCCTCGCTCACCGCCGACGTCGTACCGATTACGATATTTCCGCCGTCTTGTCCGTCGGGATGAGGATGCTCACCGAAATATCCATCGATGCCGCCCGGCAGCCCGATGCTGCCGTAGACGTGCGTATTGCACGGCGAGCGCAACGGCCCGAAGTTGCCGGCCGTGATATGCAGATTATCGCCTGGCGAGACGCTGAGAGAGCCGTCGACGTTGAAGGTGCACGCGCTTATAACATCGTTTTTTACAGTGCCTATGGCTTTGTAGGATTGTACGATGACCGACCCGTCCCACGTCACCGTTGGTGAAAACATGCGAAAACTCGAAGTCGGCCCTAATAGGAGCGTTCCCTCCATGAGGATCCCTTTGGTTGCAAAGACCGTCACCTGCCCATCGATCAGATCGGTTTTGCCCTCGGGAATGTTGAATTGGTCGGTGCGAATGACGCCGCTCAATACCTTAAGGGGGGCGCTCGAAGCCGCCATCGACCCAGCCGGCGGAGCGACGTTGTTCAACGCACCGGCGCAACCCGCCGTCAGTGCGGCAAGGCAGAAAAGCATCACGCAAAGTCGCTGATTCATATCGAGGCGTTCCGTGCCGGCGACGGGTTTTCTTGCGTGCCGTGGAACAATCTTTTGAGGAGGACTCGAGCGTGAACGTTCGCCGTTTTAGTCGGCGCCGGTACTTTCGTACCATCGGGAATGCGAGCGGCGACGATCGGCACCAACGAATCGGGAACGAAAAGCAAAGGACTCTACCGTTTTTCTGTCGGGAGCATGCCCTACGGAATCGCCGTCCAACGTCAGCTCATTCGTTAGGAGGACGCACCGTGATTGCAATTCTCCTTCGGATCGACGAGCGGTTGACCGTCGAGCAACGGCGCGAAAAAGGCGGCGAACTCAGGTTCGAGAGCGTTCCGTGCGACCGCGTTGTCGAAGACCAAGCGCATCACGGGCGTGCGGAACGATCACGTTGAAGGCCGAGGCCCAGTTGAGCCAGTGATAGAGTTCGACGATGCCGCGCCTACGCAGAAAATACATATCTTGCAGACCGTCGATTGCATTGCGAACCGTGACGAGGGTTTCGATAGTCGCACCGCTCCCTTCGAGCCGGTTCATGAGGTCGGGCGTCGCTTCGTAATAGCTTCGCGCTATTGCCGGATCTCGCATCAACGCGATGCGATGCTGGAAGACGCGGTCGCTCATCTCGCGCTGTAATGCGAGCGTGGTTGCGAGCTGTGCGGCATCGGCTTGGCGGCGTGCGTGAATTGATTGTGTCCTCGCGTACAACAGCGAAGCGCCGCCGACCGCGACGCCGGTTAAGCCGAAGACGATTCCCCAGTCGATCGTCACCGTTCACCTGACGGCCATAGGCCGATCGACGAGCCGACCCAGCGATGCTTTTTATTGTGATCGACTCCCATCATCGCGCCGCGCGATAGGCGGCAGAGGTTTTGGGCGAGAGTGAATTGCGGCGCGTCGTCGGGTCGCAAATAAATCATGCGCAGTTCCACTTTCACGCCGCTGCCGCCGTCGGCGGCCTGCAGCGCCGGCGCGTACTCGATCTTCTCTTGCAGGCACCAGCCGGAACGCTGATCGCGCGGAATCGCCGCGACGTCCTCTGCGGTCGGAGCTACGTTCACGCCGGCGCCCGCGAACGAGAACAGCGGTTTGAGGACGTAGTGCTCGGTAACGAACCCTTCGGTCACGTTTGCCGGCAGATCGTCGAGATGCGACAGTAGCGTCGCGCGCGGTGCGGCGGGATGGTCTAAGAACGGCAGCGAGTATTTCGACCACGTCCAGAACCAATTGGGATGCGGCGTCCACTCGACGTCGAGCTCGTCGCGAAAATCCCATGGCAGCTCGATGCCTTTGCGTTCGATTTCGTCGAAGATAACCCGGTTGTAAATTCGTTCGACGGGAATCTTCTTTCCGTCATCGGCGATGCGGAAGAGACGCCGCCCTTCCTTCACCAGCTGCGTCGGGCAAACGGAATCGACGCCGAAGAGCGCCTTCGTCGCCGTGAAATCGGGATACGTCTTTTGCGCGGGCGGATCGATATCCATCAGAACGACGCTTTGCGGATGTTTGTCGCCGAGAATGACGCTTTCGGCGAGCTGCAGAAACGCCGGTCGCGACAGTCCCGAAAACCAGCACGTCCACTCGAAATCCAACCCAGGAATCGTTTGCAGCGCCGCGTTCCACGCGTCGCGCTGCATCGTTTCGTAGGCGATGAGTGTTGGGAAGCCTTGCAGCTCGATCAGCTTGGGCGTCAGTCGCCCGTTTTCGTCCTCGGTGACGGCGAAATCGATAATCGCAAACGTCGGCAGAGCCGTTTCGCCCGGCGTATTCCAGCGGCCGGGAATAGCGGCGCGCATCTGCTCGATGCGTTTGGGATCGCTAAGGTGCGCGAGAATCTCGGCGCCGGCGCGCTCGCACCGCTCGCGCAAATCGGCCGGTAGAAAAACCGGCGTCTCCGCAATCTGCATGTCGGTGGGACAGTGGCAGCGCTGAAAAAAATCGGCGAGATATCGCCGATAGAGCTCGTCGCTATAGCCGGCGTTAAAGAGCGCCCGATACGGTGCGTCCACGCCGCTGCCTGCGATCCTCGATGAGATCCTTCAGACCGTCGCGCAAAAGGAACGTAAACGAATATCCGGCTGCCAGCAAACGCGCGGGCTCGCTATGGTCGTCTCGCTGCAGGCGTTCCACCAGCGCCGCGCGTGTCGCGTACCACTCCTGCGAGACCTCGCCTTCGCGGAGCTTGCGATCGAGCAGCTGCGAGAGGTCGGCCGCGTTGGGAATTTCCGGATGGTGGTTGGCGGCGAAGATCCGCGGCGTGCCGTTCGGTTTGCGAGCGAACTCGACCATCGTCAACGCTTCGCCCGCTTCACCGCCGGGCTGCGTTTCGTAGGCGACGGGAACGACGCCGCGTGGAAAGCGTTTGCGCGACGGAATCAAATCGTAGTGGCGCGAGTCGACGACCGGCAGATGGCGGCCGTCGGGCAGATGCGATGCGAGCCGCGCGAACCAGGGATGCGCGAGACCCTGCGCGGTGAGGACGTTGTCGACGATGCCGATGCTCGGGCCGCCTTTTTTCTCGTCGCGCAATGCCGGCTCGGCGATTCCGGACCAGCGGCACAGCAACCCGAACGAATGGCAGACGCCGTACAGCATCGCGCGCTCGTGCGCTTCGACCGCATCGTAAAAGTCGAACAGTGGCCCTTCCCACTCCGCAGATTCCAGGATCTCGCCTTCGTCGACGGCATCGCGCACGTTGCGCCGCGGATCGAGATGCCCCGGGCCGCCCGTTCCAATCACGAGTGAGAAACCGTCGCCAAGTCGCGGCAGCAGCGACTTGCGGCGCACGTCGTACGACGTCAAGCGGACCTTCGCTCCCATCGCCTCGAGGCTGGGCGCGAGATCGCCGGCGAAGCGGCGCACGTGCCCGACGATCGAGTCGTGCCCGGCGTTGTGGTGGGCGTGATTCATGTCGAGTACGGCGACGTCGACGAATTCCGGCGAAGGCGCCGGAATCTCTGCCGCCGATTGCGGCCGGACGAAGACGAACGAAGATGCGCTCAAACCGTTATTCCCTGTTCCGTTTCCGAGACGATGTAATCCACCACCGCCTCCAAGCTTCCCGTTTGCTCGTAGACCTGCAGTTGCCTGTCGGCACCCGTCCGGCGCTGCACGATCTCGTAGACGTAGTTGACCTCTTCGCGCGAGCCGAGATCGTCCACGACGTCGTCGATGAACGCCAGGAGCTCCTGCAGCAGCGATTCCGTCGGAATCTCGACCCGTTTACCCAAATCCACGAGCTTTCCATCGATGCCCCAGCGGGCCGCGCGCTGCTTGTTCTCGGCGATGAGCGAGCGCCGATAGAGGCGCCAGCCTTGATTCCGGCTGTACAGCCGGTACAGCTTATACGTCAAGGCTTGGAAAAGCGCGGCGAAGCACAGCGTCTCGTCGATGCGCATCGGAACGTCGCAGATACGGTACTCGAGCGTCGGGAAAAACGGATGTGGCCGGACGTCCCACCAGATCTTCTTTGCGTTGTCGATGCAGCCCGTCATCACTAGCGTCTTGACGAAGTCGTCGAACTCGGCGGACGAGCCGAAGTAATCGGGAATGCCGGTCCGCGGAAAGCGCTCGAACACTTTGGCGCGGTAGCTTTTCCAGCCGGTGTTCGAGCCGCACCAGAACGGCGAGTTCACCGACAGTGCGAAGACGTGCGGCAAGAAGTAGCGTACCGCGTTCATGATATGGATGCGCGTGTCGAGATCTTCGACGGCGACGTGAACGTGCAGGCCAAAGATAAGGTTCGCGCGCGCGACCATTTGGAGGTCGTAGATGAGTTTCGCGTACCGCTCGTGATCGGTGATCTCGACGTTCGACCAGTGCGTGAACGGGTGCGTCCCGGCGGCGGCGACGCGCAGGCCGTTGCGCCGCGCCAGCCGGATGATCTCCGTGCGCAGCTTCGTGACTTCCCGGCGAGCCTCGCGCAGGTCGGCGCAAATATTGGTGCCGACCTCGATGACGGGC
>JAFAHZ010000041.1 GCA_019236975.1 Vulcanimicrobiota bacterium
GCGCTCGTAGGTGAAATGGATGTTCGCTTGGATGATGCCGCGCTCGCCGTTGATCGGCAGGTTCATCACCTGTGCGAAGTACTCCGAGCGCATCATCTCGCACCAGCGAATGTACGCGACGTTGTTCACGTGCTGCATCATGTCGATGTCGGCGAACGGCACGGTGAAGCGCGAGACGAGCGGAAAACCCTCGAGCATCGTCGGCCTGGTTCGCGTTGCGGCGCTGGACAGCCCGCCGCCCGGTAGGGTAAGATATCGCCTTGTCCGAGGGACCGCAGTGGGGACCCGCGGATTTTGTCCGCGGGGGCGCGTAGTCGCGAAGCGACGAAGCGCTCTTAAATAAACGGGGTCCCCAAAGTGCGAAGCAGTTTGGGGAATGGGCGCGTAGCTCAGTGGGAGAGCATCCGCTTCACACGCGGGGGGTCGTTGGTTCAATCCCAACCGTGCCCACCATCGACGCGCCGGAGCCGCAGGTGGCGCCCGGCGCGAATGCCAAATAGCGGTCCCGACACGCGCCAGGGGGCCTTGGCGCTGTAGCTCAGTTGGTTAGAGCGCCGCCCTGTCACGGCGGAGGTCGTGGGTTCGAGCCCCATCAGCGTCGCCATTTTCCCCTTTGGCGCGTGCGGCATGCCAAGGTAGCTCAGTTGGTAGAGCACGCGCCTGAAAAGTGCGGTGTCGCGAGTTCGATTCTCGCCCTTGGCACCACGTTGGGAGCCCAGACTGAGGTCTGGGCTCTTTCGTTCCCGGAGAGGTCGGTAGGCAGGCAGCGTCGCGGCCGAGGCTAAATCTCGGCCACTATGCGCGTTCGCTCCACGCTGGTAGCGCGACTGTCCATCCTTATGATGGCCGCCTCGCTTTTCGTGTGCCCGACCGTTCCTGCCGGGGCGGCGGCAGTGCGCGTCGGCTCCGATATCTCGGGCGCTCCTTTCGAGTATTACCAGGGCAGCGACAAGGTGCCGCTGGGTTTCGACATCGACCTGCTGCACGCGATGGCGGCGAAGATGAACGCCGACCCGACGATTCAAAATCACACCTTTGACGATCTTATCGCGGCCGTGGAACGCGGCACGTTCGACTTTGCGATGTCGGCGATGTCGGATACGTCGGCACGCGAAAAACACGTCGACTTCCTCGATTACTTCGTTGCCGGCGGCGGCCTCATGGTGCACGCGGGCAATCCGCTGCACATTTTCGATATCGGCGCTCTCTGCGGCTATAGCGTTACCATCGAGAAGGGAACGTCGTACGAGGCCGATTTGCAAAAACAATCCGACGCGTGCAAGGCGATCGGGCTCGGGCCGGTCACGCTCGTCACGTTCGACACCGACGATCAAGCGTACGCCGCATTCGCAGCCGGCAAGGCGCCGATCTACGTGGCCGACTATCCGGTCGCCGTCTATCGCGCGAGAGGCGCCAATGGCAAGTACGAAGTCGTCGGCAAGCAGTTCGATGTCGTGCCCTACGGTATTGCGGTGAAGAAAGGCAACGCCGATCTCATGGTGCAGCTCCAGAAGGCGCTGCTCGACGTCATCGCGGACGGCACGTATGACAAGCTCACCAAGAAGTGGGGCATCAGTCAAGGCGCGATGCGCGTCGCTCCCATCAACGCCGGCAAGAAGTTCGAACAGAAGTAGTTACTTCAGCGTCTTCTTAAAGAAGTCGACCGTGCGGCCCCACGCCGCTTCCGCGTCGTCGCGATCGTAGTTGCCGATGCCGCCGGGATTGAGAAACGCGTGCCCGGCCTCGTAGCGGTGGAACTCGTAGGGAACGTTGCCGGCTTTGAGCTTGCGCTCGATCTCATCGACGCCTTCGATCTTGAAAAACTCGTCGCGTTTCGACCAGTGCCCCTGCAGTGGAATTCGAATCTTGCCGGGGTCGCCCGCCTCCGCGGGCGGATAGCCGTACCACACGACGGCCGAATCGAAGGCGTTGTCATTCATGGCGGCCAGCATCGCGAGCGCGCCGCCCATGCAGAACCCCGTCACCCCGACGTGCGCGCAGCCGTGCTCGCGCAGGTAGCGCGCGGCACCGGCGGCATCTTGGGTCACCGCGTCGCCGAAGTTGAGGCCGCTGCTCAGGTGCCCGGCGGTTTCCCGGTTGTCTGCAACCTTGCCGCGGTACAGATCGGGCACGAGCACGCGGAACCCCTCACCGGCAAAGCGGTCGGCGGTTTCCTTCATATGCTGGTCCAGGCCCCACCACTCTTGGAACATCACGATGCCGGGCGGCCCGCCGGCACTCGCCGGTTGCGCCAAGTAGCCAGGCACGGTTTGACCGTCCGGACGCGTGAAGGTGACCATCGTTCCCACTGAATTGCATCCTCCGTGAAAAGTTAATCGACGCCCGCGTGGTATTGTCTTGCAAATGGAAAGTACCGAACGGACGGTGGTCGCGCACGAGCCGCGCTGGCACGCTTCGCTAGCGGTGCTCGCGGCGCTCGCGCTGTACATCACGCTGCCGCCGCGCTTGACCATCGGTCCGGTTTGGCTGGCGCCGCTCGCGGTCATGATCTTCCTCGTGCCGCTGTCGGTTCTCGCGCCGAAGCGTCATCGCGAGACGCGGCGCATGCGCTTCTTCGGTATCCTGCTGATCGCGATCGTCAATTTTTTCAACATCGCGTCGGTGTTGCTGCTGGTCGACGGATTCTTCCATCCGCAGCGCACGGCCGAACTGAACTCCGCCGCTGCGCTGCTGCGCCACGGATTGCAGATTTGGTTCACCAACATTCTCGTCTTCGCGCTGTGGTTCTGGGAACTCGACGGCGACGGCCCGGACGTGCGCGCCCACGCGAGCACCGCCGTCGAAGTCAAGAACGCCGATTTCCTCTTTCCGCAGATGCAGATGGTCGTGGCGTCCGGCGGCGACGTCAGCGCGTCGCAATGCGTCGATCCGAATTGGAAGCCGCAGTTTTTCGACTACGTCTACCTGGCGTTCACGAACTCGACGGCGTTCAGCCCCACCGACGTCATGCCGCTGAGCGTTTGGGCTAAAGCGCTGATGATGGTCGAGGCGCTAATTTCGCTCATCACGATTGCGATCGTGCTGGCCCGATCGGTCTCGCTAATCCAGTGACGGGTCGGCCATGCGGTGCTGGAGATTGACTAACGGCCACGGCGGGATCTGCCCGTCGCCGCGAAACGGATAATCGAACTCCGCGATAATCACCATGAGCGTCGCGATAACGGCCGCAAGCGCCGCGGTCATCAGCAGATGCATCTTTTCGTTGCGGACGCGGAACAAATAACAAAAGCCGATCGTCACGGCTGCCAGGAACAGATTCCCCGCCCAGAAGACGATCGGAATGCCTTGCTCGTTGGCGAAGAGCCGCGCTCGGCGATTGTCCTGGAATTGATTGACGTAGCCCAGCACGCTTTGCTGCAGCGACTGCTGCGCTTGCGTCTGCGGCTGATATTGCGCGATAGTTTTGAGAATGGCGAGCGACGCTTGGCCGGCCGCGTTGCTGCGGCCGCCTTGGCGCATCGCCGGCCACTCGTCCGCTATGAGCTCGTCGACGTAGACGCGGCATTGGCTGCGCAGCGCGTCGCGCGTCGCCGCGGGAAAGTACTCTGCGGCGTGATAGACGTCGGCGATGGACGATGCTTCCGCTGCCATGACGCTCCCGGCGCTGTCGTACTCTTGCCAGTTGCCGATGAGCAGAAACGAAAGAATGACCGCAAGGATCGTTCCTATCGTGCCGACGATCGGTCCGGCGACGTCGTTATGGGAGACCTCGTCGCGCGGCGGGACCAAGCGGCGGTACGCGAGCAATCCGCCGGTGGAGAGCCCGACGAAGACGGCTAAGACGATAAGGAAGAACAGCCACGTGGGGAGGGCGTAGATCCACACCATGCTGGTCGGCACGAGGCCTTTTTCCAGGTGGGGCTTGAAAATCTTGGGTCAAACCCGGAGTCAATCAAGGGTTTCTACCGCGAACGGTGGTACTGACGAAACCGCGTGCGGGCGTGATGTAGCGGCAGCGTGCGACCTTCCCAAGGTTGATGTGCGGGTTCGACTCCCGCCGCCCGCTCCAGGAAGCACGTAAGGGGTGTCGCAATGGCGCGTGCCGGCAGTTTGCTCGTCCCGGCAGTCCTCATCGTAGCATTTGCAGCCTGCTCGTCTCCGGCGTCCCTGGCGCCGCCGGCGCGTGGAATCCAGAACGCAACCGGGAGACTCGTTTTTCACATCGTCGTGCCGCGCCGTCGGCGCGATGTAGGGCACGCACATTTCATCCCGGCTTCCGGCCGTTCGATTACGATTACGCTCAATACGGTCAACGGCGGTCCGCCGCCGGCGGGACTCCAACTGACGGCAACTGCGGCGCTGACCAACTGCGCGAGCGGCTGCACCGTCATCGGGCCGGCATCGCCGCCCGGATCGGACAACTTCACGGTGACGATCTTCGGACCCGCGGTCGGCAACGCAGCGCCCGCACTTTCAACGGCTACAGCGACGTTCGATCTGGTTGCGGGAAGGGTCAACACACCGTCAATCACGTTAAACGGCGTACCGGCGAAGTTTGCGCTGCACGGCGCGATGCCGAGCGCGGGCGGGGGCACGGCGCTCCCGTCGACGGGGCTGCCGATTGACGTCGAGGACGCCGCCGGCGACGCGATTACGGGCTCGTACGCATTGCCGGTGACGCTGAGCGACCCCGATGCGTCATCATTGATGGCTTGCGGCGGCTTATGCGGCTCGGCGCTCGCGCTCGGCGCCGGACCGTTCGCGAAGAGCGTGACCCTCACGAGCAGCTCCGATTCGGGTGCGGTGGCCATTCGCTACGGCGGTCTCGACGTCGCTCCGGTCGCGCTGACCGCATCGACGACGAGCGGAACGCTAGCCGCTGCCGGTTCGGTAACGTTCTCGCCGAGCGTCCCGGCAATTGCATACACCGGTCCGGTCAACGGGACGATTCCGACGATTGCACTTGGGACATTCGGGCCCACCCACGTGACGAGCGTTTCGTTCACCGACTCTCAAGTCGGGTGGAGCAACGCGCCGTACGGCCAAACGATCGTCGAGAGCGACAACTGCGACGGCGGAGGAAATGCGATCGCTACATTCGCGCAAAATAACGTTACGAATGGCACTGCGTGGACCGCGACGGCGGTGGCCAGTCCGGCGGTCGGCAGCTGCACCGCGACGCTAACCGGCGGCGCCGGCGCCACGCTGGCCGTCATCACAAATTACGAAATCCTCCCCTAGCCGGAAGGCTATGGCGGCGATCGGCGACGTCCTCAGCCAAGCGCAGGCGCGCGCGGCGGCAGGCGAGAACCGTCCGGCCTGATCGTGGTTCACACTTGGAAGGGGAACCCTTGTGCAACGAATATGCAGCAAGGCACCTCTTACGGGGAAACACGTAAACCGGCGGTGAGCCGCAAGTCCTTGAAAAATCGCGCATTATTGACAGCGTGGCGACGTAGCCAAGTGGTAAGGCAGGGCTCTGCAAAAGCCCCATCGGCAGTTCAAATCTGCCCGTCGCCTCCAACCCGTTTTCTGAGCGTGATGCCTTCGTTGTCGAGCCACTCGTGTACCCAAGTACACTTCGTGACTCGACGCCTCGGCCTAACGCCCAGAAAACGGGTTAAGATTTGCGTGGACGCCGTATGAGAGTGTGCGTCGTCGGCGCCGGTGCGATCGGCGGCTTCATTGCCGGGGCGCTAGCTCGCGCCGGCATAGACGTGGCGGTCGTCGCGCGAGGCGAGCATCTTGCCGCCATGCGCGCGCACGGATTGAGCGTCGAAAGCGACATCGGCACCTTCACCGTGACAGTCGACGCCGCAGACGACGTACGCGCACTCGGCGCGTTCGATGCGCTTCTGCTCACGTTCAAAGCGCACCAGTGGCCCGCGCTGTTGCCGCAACTACAACCGTACGCACGAACGACGACGATCGCGACGCTGCAGAACGGCCTTCCCTTTTGGTACGTGCGGCGTCCGCCGCTTGAAAGCGTCGATCCGGGCGGCCGCATCGGCGCGCTCTTCGATGACGAGCACGTCGTCGGCGGCGTCGTGCACGTCTCCGGACACGTACCGCATCCGGGGAAGATCGTGCACAGCGGCGGAACGCGCTACGTCCTCGGACCTCCGCAAGGTGGAAGCAGCGAGCGCGCGCAGCAGCTCGTCGAACTGTTCGCACACGCGGGGCTCGCGCCCGAAGCCGATCCGAACGTGCGCCACACCGTGTGGCTCAAGCTCGTGAACAACGTCGGCCTCAATCCCGTCAGCACGCTTCGTCGCTTGACGATCGCTCCGCTGCTGGCCGATCCCCAAGCGCGCGCCGACGTACGCGCGCTCATGGAAGAAACGCTGCGCGTCGGACAAGCGCTCGGCGTGGTTGCGGACGTCGATATCGACGCACGTATCGCGTACGCTGCCCGCTTGCGCGACGTCAAAACGTCGATGCTTCAGGATTACGAGCGCAGCCGTCCGCTCGAGATCGAGCCGATGCTCGGCGCGGTGATCGAGCTGGCCGCCCGGCTGGCTGTTGACGTGCCGCACTTGCGCGCCGCCTACGACGCGTTGCAGAAAGTGACGAGCACCGCGTGACCGCCGAGGGCGTCGTCGTTCGGGCGGCCGAGCTCGACGAGCTGGAGAAGGCGGCGGAGCTGCGGGCGCAGATGGCGCGCGAAATGGATAACGAGTGGGACGTCGAGCATCCGGGCTGGCGCGATGGATTCGTGCAATTTTTCCGTGAGAAGCAGAAGCGCGGCGACGCGCAGCTGTTCTACGCCGACCGTGACGGCGAGATCGTCGGCTTGGCGGCGTTCTCGGTGCTGGACGAATATCGCGCGGCGGCGTTCGGGCGGCCGCGGGGTTGGGTCAACTCCGTGTACGTCGTCCCGGAGTTGCGACGCTGCGGGATCGCGCGCATGCTCATGCGCGCCGGCCTCCAGTGGTTTCGCGCCCGCGGCTGCGTCATGGCGCGTTTGCGTACGAGCGAGGAGGGACGGCCGCTGTACGAAGCGCTCGGATTCGTCGAAGGAACGGAGATGGAACTGGAGCTGTGACGGGGCGACACGATAACGGAGCCGCCGACATCTCGGATCTCGCGGGGATCGGCAGCAAGACGGCGCCGCTGTTTCGCGATCTCGGCATCGGCTCGGCGCGCGCGCTGCTCGAGTACTTGCCGTTCCGCTACGACGATCTGCGGTTTGCGACGCCGGCGACGCGACTTGGCGAAGGCGGCGGAGAAGAAAATGCCGTCGGAACGGTGATCGGCGTGAAAGAGCGCCGGGTCCGCGATTTGGAAATCGTCGAGGCTCGGCTGGTCGACGACGACGGCTCGCCGTTTACGGCGAAGTGGATCGGGCGGCGCCGGTTCGTGTACGGCCGATTTCACGAAGGGATGCGCTTGTTCGTGCGCGGTCGCGCCGAGCGCAGCTTCGCCGGGCCGACCGTGAACGTCGCGCAGTACGCGCAGCTCGCCCCCGGGCAGCAGTATCGCGGTGAAATGATTCCGGTCTATCGCGCGAGCAAAGATCTCGCCACGCGAAAGATCGCGGCGGTCGTGCGCAAGAATCTTTCGCGCCTGCTCGACCTCGCGCCCGACGATCCGCTGCCGCGTTCGATCGCACGACAGCGCAAGTATCCAACGCTTCGCGAGGCGTACCGGTCCGTTCACGCGCCGGAAGAACCCGAGGAAGCGCAGCGCGCACGCGAACGATTCGTCTTTGCGGAGTTCCTGACGCTCGCGTCGGCCGCGCAACTGCGTCGTGCCGATCGCGAGCGCGACCGGCGAGCCCGGGCGCTGCGCGTTCCTCCGTCGCTGCTCGACGAGTTTGCGGCCGCGCTGCCGTTCGCGCTCACCGGCGCGCAACGGCGCGCGATTCGGGAAATCTGGGACGATATGACGCGCGACGTCCCCATGAACCGGCTGCTGCAGGGTGACGTCGGCAGCGGCAAGACGCTGATCGCGGCGGCCGCGGTGTTGCTGGCCGCGCGCAACGGCATGCAGTCGGCGTTGATGGCGCCGACCGAGATTCTGGCGTCGCAACACGCCGGCAAACTCGCGCCGCTGCTGTTGCCGTTCGGCATCGGGCTGGAAGCGGTGTTCGGCAGCCAAGGAACCAAGGCACGCAACGCAGCGGTTGCAAAGCTGGCAAGCGGACAGGCGGCGGTTGCGGTGGGCACGCACGCGCTGCTGACCGAGGGCATCGATTTCGATCGCCTGGGATTGGCGATCATCGACGAGCAGCACCGCTTCGGTGTCGAGCAGCGTGCACGTTTGCGTGCGAAGGGCACGTCGCCGCACACGCTGCACATGACGGCCACGCCGATCCCGCGTACGCTGGCGCAATCCATCTACGCGGACTTGGATCTGTCGATCGTCGACGAACTGCCTCCGGGCCGAACCCCGATCGAAACCTTCGCCGTACGCGCCAGCCGTCTCGAACGCGCGTACGCATTCGTCGCCCGCAACGTGGAACTCGGCCACCAAGCCTACATCGTCGCGCCGGCGATCGAAGAGGGTGAAACCGCGCTGACCAGCGCCGTCGCGGAATTCGATCGCCTCCGCACGGAGGTTTTCCCGCGCTTGCGTCTCGGATTGCTGCACGGGCGCCTTTCAGGCCGCGAGAAGGACGACGTGATGGGACGGTTCGGTCGCGGCGAGATCGACGTGCTCGTCTCGACGACGGTGGTAGAAGTTGGTGTCGACGTGCCCAACGCGAGCGTGATGGTCGTTCTCGACGCGCAGCGGTACGGGCTCGCGCAGCTGCACCAGCTGCGCGGCCGCGTCGGTCGCGGCGCCGCCCAATCGTTCTGCGTGCTCGTTTATCCCGACGACGGTGAAGAAACCGAACGGCTCGAGGTCTTGACGAAATCGAACGACGGATTTCTCATTGCCGAAGAAGACCTGCGTTTACGCGGCCCGGGTGAATTTGCGGGTACCGCGCAGTCGGGCGCGGCCGAGCTGCGCGTCGCCGATCTCGTGCGCGATATCGAAATTTATCGCGACGCGAAAGCGGCGGCGGAAACCATCGTCGCACGCGATCCGAAGTTGGCCGACCCCGACCACGCCGGCTTGCGCGCGGTACTCGAGCGTCAGCCGAGTACGCGAGCGTTGCTCGTCTCGTCGTAAAACGCCGCGTACGCGCGCCGCGACGCATCGTCGGGGAGCAGGGCCAGATCGTGCGCCAACAACCGGCGCGCGCGATCCCGATAGCTCGCTGCGGCCGCTTCGTCGCCCCGCAGCGTGGCGCCATTCGCCAGTGCGTAACAAATGCGTATCGGACAATCTTGACGATCCGGATGCTGGGCGTACAGTGCGGAGAGCTCGTCGAGCGAAGGCAACGCCGCCGCCGGCGTGTCGCCGCGCAGTAACGCTCGCGCGTATTCGCACAACGCGTCGCACAGACCGGGGACGCTGCCAAGGCGACGCCGCTCGTCGACGGCGAGCGCCAAGTGGCGCAGTCCTTCGGCGGGCTCGCCGGCAGCAACGAGTGCAATGCCGAGAGCCGTGCCGGCCGACGCGCGCAAACGGGGAATATCGATCCGCTCGGCAATCTCGCGGGCGCGGCGCGCGTCCTCCAGCGCCGGCGCCACATTGCCGGCCGCGCAGTGTGCGCGCGAACGATTGGCGAGGCAGAAACCGGCAAACGCGTCGGCACCGGTGCCTTCCATGACGGAGAGGGCCCGATCGAAGAACTCGAAGGCGGGAGCGACGTTGCCGATAGTGGCTTCGTACTGCGCGCGATCGACGAGCGCGGCAACCGATCCGTGCACGAAGTTCAGCCGCTCGGAGAGTTCGACCGCGCGATCGTAGTGGGCGCGCACTTCGGCGGCTGTGGCGACGGTCCGGCAGACCCAGCCGAGAACCGTGTGCGCCTGGATTTCGGATTCCATGTCGGCCGTCGCGATCGCTAGCTCCAATAGCTCGCTCGCCGCGGCTTCCGCTGCGACGGCGTCTTGGCGTGAAAGCGCGATGGCGAGCCGCCCGCGCAGTGCCAGCACGCGCGCGAGCGCTGAAGGCCGAAGCCGCTCGTACGCCTCGATCTCGTCGACGTGGCGCTGTGCGTCGTCGTAGCGCCCCAGGCGCGCGTAGGTATGCGCGAGACGAAAGCGGACGTCGAGTACTTCCTCGGCCGGCGTGTCGTCGTTCGCGATCTGCAGCGCCGCGTGTAAGGGTTCCAGCGCCTCCGCAAGCCGCGACTGCACCTCGAAGTACGCGCCGAGCGCGCGCAGTGCGGCAAAGCGCCAGAGCGGATTGCCGGCAGCTTCGGCTTTGCCGAGCATCTCGTCGATGGCGGTGCGCTGCCGTGCGCGGTCGCCGGTTTGATGAAAGTACGCGGCTTCGGCTTTGGCCAGCGCGAACGACGCTTCGATACGCCGCTGCGGGTCGTCGATGAGTTCGACCGCGCTGCGCGCAAAATCGACGGCGTCGGCGCGCGCAAACAAATGGGTGGCCATCGCCGCGGCGCGCAAGAAGGCCGCGCCGGCGCGCGCGCGATCGCCCGCAGCCTGCCATTGATGTGCGATGGCAGCGGCCCCGGCGGCATCCGTTCGCTCGTCGCGCTCGAGCAGCTCGGCGATGCGCCGGTGGCGCACCTTGCGTGCCGCGGCCGGAGAGCGCTCGTAGACGGTCGAGGCGATCAGCGCGTGTGAAAAGGCGTACTGCAGCTCGTTGGCGCCGGCTTCGCGGACGAAGCCGCGATCCATCAGCTCGCCGAGTGCGTCCAAGGTCGCATTTTCGCTCAAGCCGCCGGCCGCCGTCACGAGATCCGACGAGAACGTTTCGCCGATCGTCGCGGCGATTTCGGCCACGATGCGCACGTCGGGCGCAAGGCGTGCCGCGCGGGTGGCAATCGCGTCGCCGACTTCGCGCAGCGCGCTATCGCGGTCCGGAACGGTTTGCGTCTCGAGATACTCTTCCAAGAGTTGCGAGGCGAACAACGGATTGCCGTCGCTGAGCGCGGTCACCGCGCCGGCAACGTTCCCGCGCGTGTCTTCGTCGGCGATCTGAGAGGCGACGAGTTCGCGAACGTCGCCGGCATCGAGGCGCGAGAGCGGCACGGCGACGGCGCGCTGTTCGGAAACGAGCGATGCGCGTAACCGGCGCAGCGGCGATCCGACCGGAGCTTCGTCGCTGCGATAGGTGGCGAGGACGAACACCGGCACGGTGCCCAGCCGGCGCCCGAGTGATTCGAGCATCTCGATGGTCGCGGGTCCAGCGCAGTGCAGATCCTCGAGCACGACGCATAACGGACGCATGCGTCCCAAGCGCTCGAACGCGCGCGCGATGGCTTCGAAGAGGCGCGAACGCGCGCGCTCCGGCGGCAGGTCGTCTTCGGGGATGTCGGCGAGCAGCGAGCCGAGCTCCGGAAAGAGGCGCGCCAGTGCCGCGAGCCATTGCGGCTCGAGTTTCAACTGTGCGAGCAGCGGCAGCGTGCTGCGCAGGGCGCCCGCAATCGCCTGATACGGCTCCGCCTCGGGTGAGGACGTCGTGCCGACCAACGCGCTGCCGCCCTGACTTTGTGCGAGCGCCGTTAACTCCGACGCTAGGCGCGACTTCCCGATGCCGGCTTCACCGGATACCAGCGCCATGCCGCCCGAGCCGCGCGCCGCGCGAGACCAGGCGGCCCCGAGCGTTTGCAGCTCCGCGCTGCGGCCGACAAACGGCAGTTTCCATCCGCGCTTCGCCGTCGCCGCGCTCGAGAGATCGAAGGTGCGCTCCGCGGACGTGTGAAGCGGCAGCCCTGCGCGTATCGCCTCACGCAGCGCAGTCGTCTCGGTGGTCGGGGGCGCCCCGAACTCTTCCTGCAGTTTTCGCGCGAAGCGCTCGTACATTGCGAGCGCGGCGGAACGGTCGCCCGACTCGTATTTCGCGGCCATCCACTCGCGAACGCCATCTTCGCTCCACTCGTCGATCGCGAGGAGCTTTTCGGCATAAGCGGTGGCGAGCGCGTAGTCGCGTGCTTCACGAACCTCGCGGGTCGCGCGCAGCAATGCGTCGACGTACTCGGCGCGTAACGGCTCGCGTTGCTGCATGACCAGCTCGTCGTACGATTCTTCTAGCAGGTCGCCGCGGTACAGTTCGACGGCTTCGCGGATTCGTTTGGCTTCGATCGCGTCGCGAAACGCGCGCACGTCGAACCATGCGGGAGCGGCATCGTTCCAAACGATCAGATCGCGCGCCTGCAGGATCCATTCGAGCCCTTCGATCGCCGGGAGCGAACGATTGACGTGATAGAGGTGGCGGCGCAGCTTCGTCAGTCCCTCGGATTCGAGATCGTCGGGCCAGAGCGCGATGGCGAGCTGCCGCCGGGCTAATCCGTGGCCGCGATGGAGTCCGAGCATGGCGAGCAAGGGAAACGTCTTGGGCGGCGCCTTCCATTTCAGGACGGTTCCGTCGAACGATAGTTCCGGTTTTCCCAGCAGGCGGATCGCTAGGCGCTGCACGTTGAAGGAATCCGTCGCTCCCGCCCGCAGTCCTTCGCCCTATGAACCACGTCCGACTCGCGCTTGCGGTTCTCGCCGCTGCCTTTCTTGCGTCCTTGCCGCTTTCCACACGTGCCCAGACGCCGGTAACGCGCGCGACGCTTCCTAACGGGCTCGAGGTCGTCGTGGTGCGCGACACGCTCGCGCCCGTAGCGACCGCAATGCTCAACTACAAGGTCGGCTCGGACGAACAGTGGATTCCCGGTCTGGCCCACGCGACCGAGCACATGATGTTCCGCGGCAGCGCCACCATGTCGTCGTCGCTGCTCAACGACGTCATGAGCATCACCGGCGGCGCTTTCGATGCGGATACGCAGAGCACGGTCACGCAATACTTCTTTACCGTGCCGTCGCAATATCTGGATATCGCGCTGCGCAGCGAGCGCTCTCGCGCGACTGGATTGCTCATGGCTCCGGATCAGTGGGCGCAAGAGCGCCTCGCTATCACGCAAGAGGTGACTCAAGACAACAGCAATGCTTTTTACCGCTTGTTCGTCAAGATGCAGGATCGTCTCATCGGCGGGACGCCGTACGCCAAGAACACGCTCGGGACGGTCGACGGATTTGCGAAGGACGTCGACAGCGCGCAGCTCCTGAAGTTCTATCGCAGGTGGTACCATCCCAATAACGCCGTGTACGTGATCGCGGGCAACGTCGACGGGCCGTCGACCGTCGCGCGCGTCAAGGCCCTTTTCGGCGACATTCCGGCGGCCAAGCTGCCGGCCCGCGAACCGGTGCGCCTGCAGCCGCTGCACGCTGCGACGTATCGCGAAGTCTCCGATCAGCCGTTTACCGGCGTTTTGCTCGGCTACCGGTTCCCCGGCTACGACAGCCCCGACTACGCTGCCGGAGAGATTCTCAGCGACGTGCTGTCGAGCGCGCGCAGCGATTTCGGTGCGATGCCCTACGTTGGGAAGGCACTCGGAACGCAGTTCGTGGTGCAATCGTATCCGAAGATCTCGGTTGCGATCGCCGCCGCGGCGGTGCCGGTGGCCGAGCCGCCGCAAGCCGCGGATCACGATATCCGCTCCATCCTTGCGGCGTACCGGCGTAACGGCGTTCCGGCCGATTTGGTGGAGGCGGCAAAACTCCGCGAGATTTCCGACGACGAGTTCAACGCGAATTCGATTCAAGGGCTTGCCGAGGAGTGGAGCTCGGCCGTAGCGGTGCAAGGGCTGCAGTCGCCCGACGATATGATCGCGCGCTATAAGGCGGTCACGCCTGCGGACGTCGATCGCGTTCTGCGCACGTACATGAGCGACGCCACCGCGGTCGCGGCCTACGCCGTTCCGAAGAACACGGGAGCGACGTCCTCGGGCGGCGCCGGACTCGCCAAGGAGAACAACTCGATTCCGCCGAGCAAGCACGAACCGTTGCCGGCGTGGGCGCAAGCCGTACTCGACCGATTAGCGGTGCCGCCGCAGACGCTGTCGCCAATCGACACGACGCTTGCGAACGGAATTCGACTGATCGTTCAGCCCGAGCGCGTGACGCATACCGTCGTCGTCAGCGGCGAAATTCTCAACAATCCGCAGGTGCAGACGCCGCAGGGACAGGACGGCGTCGATTCGGTCACCTCGGATATGCTGCCCTACGGAACGACGACGTACGGCCGCGTGGCCTTGCAAACCGAACTGGATAAGATTGCGGCGACGACGTCGGCTGGGACCACCTTCGGGTTGGACGTGCTGTCGCAGAACTTCGACCGCGGCCTGCAGCTGCTGGCCGACGAAGAGCTGCATCCGGCGTTCGACCCAAGAGCGTTCGCGCTCGTTCGCCAGCAGACGTTAGGCGGATTGGAAGGCGAGATGAACTCGCCCGACCACCTGGCGGATGTGGCACTCGCCAAAGCGCTGTATCCGCCGGACGATCCGGAGCAGCGCTTTGCGACCCCGCAGTCGGTGTCCGCACTGAAGCTCGACGACGTGAAGGCGTGGTATGCATCGGCATATCGGCCGGATCTCACCACCATCGTTGTTATCGGCGACACGACGCCCGAACAAGCCAAAGCGCTCGTGGAGAAATACTTCGGATCGTGGGCGGCGACTGGGCCGAAACCCAACGTCTATCCGCCGGCAGTACCGCTCAATGCGGCGAGCGCGGTGACGGTTCCGGCGACGGGGCGCGTGCAATCGACCGTCGAGCTGAGCGAGACGACGAATCTGATGCGCACCGATCCCGACTGGGCGCCGCTGCAGGTCGGCAACACGGTGTTGACCGGCGGTTTCTACTCCTCGCTGTTGTACCACGATCTGCGCGAGGTGCACGGCTACGTGTACTACGTGGGCAGCTCGATCTCGGCCGGAAAGATTCGCTCGACGATCGACTTGCGGTACGGATGCGACCCGCAAAACGTGCTTCCGGCGCAAAACCAGATCGTCGCCGTGCTGGAGCAGCTGCAGAAGGCGCCCGTCGAATCCGATCGGCTGCTGCGGTCCAAAGCGATGCTGATGGGAGAAGTGCCGATCCGCGAGGCGAGCTACGACGGCGTTGCGCGACAGCTGCTCGATTACGCCATTCGTTCGCTGCCGCTCGACCAAAACGTCGTCGACGCAGCCGCGGAACTCGCCGCGACGCCGGCGCAGATTCAGGCGGCAATGGCGAAGTACGTCCGGCCCGACGGTTTCGTCCGGATCGTCACCGGCCCCGGTCCGCAATGACGTCGCGGCGCGGGCCGGCGCGCTCGATCGTCGCCGCGATAGCGGCATGCTGCGCGCTCGCCGGATGTGCGCAGCGTGCCGGGTTGCCGGCCGGGCCGCCGCACGTTCTCAGAATCGCCTACGCGGGCGATCCGAACTCGCTGGTTCCGCTCGTGGCAATCGATGCCGAGTTGACGGCAATCGACACGCTGTTCTGCCAGACGCTGGTCGGGCTCGACGCGGACAACAAGCCCATCCCGATTCTGCTGACGCGCATTCCCTCGCGCGCCAACGGCGACGTCTCGCCGGACGGCAAGCGCATCACGTATCGTTTGCGCCGCGGCGTGCGCTTTGCCGACGGCGTCGAGTTCACGTCTGCCGACGTCGTGTTTACGTACCAAGCCGTCCTCGATCCGCGCAACCGCGCCGTCACGGTCGAGCCGTACCGAACGATCGTCTCGATGCAAACGCCCGATCCGTACACCGTCGTCGTGCTGCTGCGCCGGCCCTGGAACGCGGCGGTGGGCGAGATTCTTGCCGAAGGCGATTACATCTTCGGCATCCTTCCGAAGCACGCGTTTACGAGCACGAAAGTCCTGGGCACCCCTTGGGAAGAAGCGCCTTTCGGGACGGGGCCGTTCCGCGTGAAGGAGTGGGTACGCGGCGACCGGATCGTGTTCGTGCCCAATCCCTACTACAGGCCCAAGCCGAAGCTCGCTCAGATCGTGTTGCAGATTTTCCCGAATCTCAACTCGAATTTCGTCGCGCTGCGTTCGGGAGCCGTCGACGTCGGAAACTTGACGCCCGAGAATCTCGCCGAAGCTGCGGAACTGCCCAACGTGCGGATCCTGCGCATGCCCGATAACGGAACCAACCTGCTGTATCTGAATACGAAGATCGTGCCGACGAACGACGTGCGCGTGCGCCGCGCGATCGCGTACTCCATCGATTATGCCGCGCTCGCGAACGCGTGGAAACACGCTTACGACCCGGCGACCGGATTCTTGCCGCCGCCGATCGTGCGCTGGAAAGGGGCCGCTATTCCCGCCTATCCGCACGATCTCGCAGCTGCGGGACGCGAGCTCGACGCAGCCGGCTGGCGTCTCGAGAACGGAGTGCGGACGAGAAACGGCGTTCCGATGACCGGCTTGATCGCGGTGTCGGCCGAGAATCCTACCGAAGTGCGCATGGCGACCGTGCTGCAATCGCAGCTCGCAGCGGCCGGCGTGCACTTCGAGCTCAAAACGGACCCAGTGCGCGTTTGGTTCAGCCCGCAGGGATTACTGCGCAACGGAAAGGCTGCGCTCATGACGGAGTCGTGGGTCGGCGGCATGGACCCCGAGCAGTCGCTCAACTTGCGCTGCTCGCAAGCCGTCCTCGGCGACTCGAATCACTCGTACTACTGCTCGCCGCAGTTCGAAGCCCTGGCCAACGATCAAGCGGTGACGGCCGACGTCGCGCAGCGTTGGCGCGACTTCGATGCGATGCAGCGGCTGGTGCACGACGACGTTCCGGTGATTCCGCTCTATTACGAGCGTTTGTTTCGCGGCGTCAGCACGCGCGTAACCGGATACGCGCTCAATATGCTGTGGCTGCCGGTCAACGCCGAAAACTGGGACGCGCGATAGGTGGATCGCGCAGCCGTCGCGGCGATTGGTTTCGATATCGATCACACGCTGGTCATCGATAACAAGCTGGAGCGCGTGGCCTTGCTGCGGCTGCTGGAACGCATCGAAGCCGACGGGGGCCGGCGCTCCGATAACCTCGACGACGAAATAGCGCACATCGACGCGCTGCTGCAGCGGCAGCGCAAAGGTGCGTTTCCCATCGAAGACGCGGTGCGAGAGTTTGCGATCGCGCACGGCGCCGAGCCGCGAGACGCATACGTCGAGCAGTTTCGCACCATGGCCGTAGCGATGGTCGCGGATTTGGCGATTCCACTTCCCGGGGTACGCGAGATGCTGCGCGCGCTGCGCGAACGCGGGATTCCGGTAGCGGTGCTGAGCAACGGATGGAATCCGCTGCAAATCAAAAAGGCCCAGCGTGCGGGCTTCGAGGGGCCGGTGTTGGCCAGCGCCGACATCGGCGTCCAAAAGCCGAGCGCAGCTGCGTTCGCCGCGCTGCTTTCGGCGCTCGGCACGCCCGCGGAGCGGACGTGGTTCGTCGGCGACGATCCGAATAGCGACGTGGATGGATCGCGCCTCGCGGGTCTGGGCGCCGTTTGGTTCGATTGGGAAGGCAAAACGTTCCCATCCGAGCTGGCGCCGCCGCCGCACACGATTCACGCGGCGATGGAGTTACTCGATCTCTTACCGCTGGGGGAGGAAGTCCGATGATCGCACGCACGCTGTTCGCCGCGCCGGCATTGGCGTTAATGCTAGCTGCCGCAACGCCCGCACCGAGCGACTACGACGCTAAGCTGCAGGCGCTCGACCGGCGTTACACCGAGTGGTCCTTATCGACGAGTCCCACCAGCGCGACCGACGCGGGAATCCACAAGTACGATACGCGGCTGTCGGATTTTTCGCCGCAGGAACAGGCGGCAGAGATGACCCAACTGCGCGCCTTTCGCGACGAGCTGGCGCAACTCAAACCGGCTGAAGATGCCGGCCGTCACGACGTCGTCGATTACTTGCTCGTTCGATCCGACATCGAAGGGGACTGGTGGGGCCGCACCGTTCTCAAAGGCCTTTCGCGCAATCCCAGCATCTACGAGGGCGAGTGCAGCAACGGGATCTTTTCGCTGGTGAAGAAGCCGTTCGCCAGCGACGAGGTTCGCGTGCGTGACGCGATCGCGCGTCTGAAAGCGTGCCCCGGCGTGCTCGAACAAGGGAAGGCGAACCTGACGGATACGGTTCGCGAGTTTGCGAAGGCCGCAAGCGAGGATATTGCCGACGGCGACGCCCTCTACACCACGAGCCTGGACGCGCTGACGCACGACGTCTCGCCGCAGACGCGCTCGGATCTGAGCGCGGCGCAGAAGACGGCGTTGACCGCGCTTCACGCGTACGGTAAATGGCTCGATACGAACGCGAGCTCGTTCCACGAAGGCGGATTTTCGGTCGGGAAAGATCAATACAACTTCTTCCTGCGGCGAGTGCTGCTGCTGCCGTTCGATTCAGACGAGGTCGCATCCATAGGGCGCCTCGATTTGCCGCGCGACCGCGCGCTGGCGATCTGGGAAGAAAACCGGGATAGATTTGTTCCCGGCCCGACCGTCAAGCAGCCGACGTTCGCATCGACCGCCGATTTTCTGGCGTACTTCGAGCGATCGATGACGCAAATCACGACTTTTCTAAAGACGCACCAAATCGTCGACGTTCCTTCGTACATCGGACCATTTCACATCGTCCCACTGCCCAAAGCGTTGCAGGCGGTCAACACAGGCGGTTTCATGAATCCGCCGGGAATGTTCGATAAGGATCCCGAGGGCTTTTACTTCGTACCGGAATACGATCCGAAAAACACGCTGTTCTTCGCACAGCAGGCGCGTGAGTCGGTGCTGCCGCTGCTGGGTCACGAAGGGATTCCCGGACACTTCATGCAGTTCAGCATTGCCTTTCACAATCCCGATTACATCCGGCACGTCCACTCGGACAGCGTCTTCGCCGAAGGTTGGGCGCTCTTCGGGGAAGAGATGCTGATGCGGACTGGCTTGTACGACAACAATCCCTCGGCGCGCAAGCAAGTCATTCAACTGATGCGGTACCGGGCGACGCGCATCGGCGTCGACGTCGGGCTCGCCACGGGAACCTTCACGCTCCCGCAGGCGATCGACTACTTTCAAAAGACCGCCGGCATCGACAAAGCCACCGCTTACGGGGAGTCCACGCGTGCGGCAATGGGCCCGGGGCAGTTGATCGATTACCTTGTGGGGAAGACGCAGATCGAAGCGCTCGCGGGACTCGTGCACGACCGGGAAGGATCGGCCTTTACACTGCGGCTTTTCAACGACCGGCTGCTCTCGTACGGCACCGTCCCGCTTTCGACGATTCGTTACGAATGGCTCGGGGACGATAGCTGGCTGCGGCCGGCACTCGATCCGATCGAACCGCAACAGTTTTAAGGAAAATCGCGAAGATGAGTCCGAAAATCACCGGCGGCTCGCTGGGCAGCCGCAAGCTCCGCTCGCCCAAGGGACTTCACGTTCGCCCGACGCCGGGCCGGGTAAAAGAGTCGCTGTTTTCGATCCTGGCGCCGCGTATCGAGGGCGCCAGGTTTTTGGACCTCTTCGCAGGCACCGGAGCCATCGGATTCGAGGCCGCTTCGCGCGGTGCGGCGCGCGTCGTGTGCGTCGAAGCGCATCGCGAAACGGCTCACGCGATCGAAGAAGCCGCGCGCGATATGGCTGTGGATAACGCTGTGAGTATTTTTGCCGCGCCGGCCGAGCGCGCGCTCTATCGGCTGGAGGGGCCGTTCGATATCGTGTATCTCGACCCGCCGTACTCCGACGACGTGCCGCTTCAACTCTTTCGTTTGCTGCACGAGCGCAACTTGCTGGCGCCGGACGCGCTGGTCGTCTACGAGCATGCGGCCAAACGAATTCTGCCGGACATACCGGGGTATCGGTCGGTGCGCGAAGAAGTCTACGGCGATGTCGCCCTTGCGTTTATGGCGCCGTCATCGGCATAGGAATCGTCGTTGACCAACGGTAGTCCCTCGACAGGCTCGGGATGACAAAGGGCCTGACGCGTGCTATCTATCCGGGTTCGTTCGATCCACCGACGAACGGCCACCTCGACGTCATCGAACGCGCGGCGAAGTGTTTCGGCGAACTCATCGTCGCCATCGTGGTAAACCCGCAAAAACGCAGCCCGATGTTCTCGCTCGACGAACGCGTCGCGATGCTCAAAGAGTGTATCGCACATGTCTCCCAAGCTCGAGTCGAGCATTTTCGCGGTCTGCTCGCCGATTATCTCAAGGAAGCGGGAGCCGACGTGATCGTCAAGGGGTTGCGCGTCGTTTCCGATTTCGAAAGCGAGATGTCCACGGCTCTCATGAATCGCGAGCTCTCGGGAGTCGATACGTTCTTTCTCATGTCGGATGCGAAGTATTCGTTCGTCAGCTCGAGTCTGGTCAAGGAAGTCTTCTTTCTCGGCGGGGATGTGGCCACGCTCGTCCCCAAACCCGTGCTCCGGACGATGGAGCACAAACGCACTGCTCTTTCCGAATCGCAATAACGGAGGTCGAAATGTCGGTCTATCGCGTGTTGGATAAACTCGAAAGCTACGTTCACGAAGGAACCTGGCTGCCCGCCGGCTACCGCGTGCTTTCCGAAGAACGGCTGTTGGAGTACGTCGAGAAGATCCGTGCGTCGTTACCCGAAGAGGTCGGCCGCGCGAAAATCATCGCGAAGGACCAAGATCGCGTCATGCGCGCGGCACAGGAGAAGGCCCAAGCGATCGTCGACGAAGCGGCCAGCAAGCACGAGGAGCTCGTCGATCAAAACGAGATCGTGCAGCGCGCGCGTACGACGGCCGAGGTCGTCTTGCGCGAAGCCGAAGAACGCGCGCGCAAGGTGCGCGAAGGCGCCGATGCCTACGCCGCTGGGGTGCTCGTCGATATGGAAGGCCGCTTGGCGGGCGCGCTCGGCGCCGTGCGCAAAGGCCGGGAAACGCTCGCTCGTTCGCCGCAGGCGGCGGCTCCGAAACCGTCGGAGAAGCTGGCCGACGCAGCGGCAAAGAGCAAACGCGCCGCATTCGATCTGCAGAACGCGCAGGAGGAGACCGCCAGCCTGGAGTCCGTCACGACCTAGCGGGTATAAGGCTCGCATGAGAACATTCGCTGTCTTGCTCGCTTTCGTGAGCCTTCTTGCCGCGCCGGTGCTGGCCGACACCAACACGGCGGGTCTTTCGGGAACGGTCGTCGATGCAAAGACGGGCCAACCGATCGCCCACGCAACCATTCTGTACTACCGGACGCCGTATCTCGAAAACGGCACGAACCGGATTTATACGGTCAAGACCGACAACAAAGGGTTCTTTTCCGATATCACGCTCGAGCCCGGCCGCTACGTCGTTATGGCGCGCGTTCCCGATCGCGTCATCGGTTGCGCCGTCGACGACGTCCAAATCGGTGAAGTCGCGCGCGTGAAGATGGTCGTCGGCCGCGATCAAATCGTGTGCTCGGGCCCGCGCGTTCATCCCACCAGCGTCGACCCGAACCTCACGGCGGACCTCTACCGCATTTAGTTAGACCGGCGGGGCCTGGACGTTATGCGCGAAGGCCTCCAAATGTGCGCGGTCGATCGCTCGCACGCGTCCGCGATCGAGCTCGACCGCGCCGGCATTCTTTAAACGCAACAGCGCGCGGGCGGCCATGTCGCGGACGGTGCCCGCGG
>JAFAHZ010000065.1 GCA_019236975.1 Vulcanimicrobiota bacterium
CCAGACGCACGCGATCTTGGTGGCGCCGTGGGGAACCGGCGGCGCGTTGTGGGGCGATCAGGCTTCGGCCGAAGTCGTCGCGATCGCAACCGAGATGGAAAAAGGCTTCCGAATCGATTCCCGTCACGTCTATGTCGTGGGCGTCGATCTGGGCGGGTCGGGCGTCTTCCACATCGCCGCGAGGCATCCGTCGATGTTTCGCGCGGTATTGAGCTTGGGCGGAGGATTGCCGGCCGACGATCTCTTCGCCGTCTCGCACAGCTATCGCAACGGCAACATCTATCTCGTGGGCGAGAACGATACGTACGCGGTGCTCTCGCACGGCTGCGTTCCCGTGTCGTATTATCCCGTCGCCGGAACCGACGCCGGCTTCTATCAAACGGGGCAGCAGATCGCGCAAGCGTGGGACGACATGTTCGACGGCGTCATCCGCAACGACGCTTCCCGCGAATGCACGACGTTCTAAGGAACGCTACGGAATCTGCTTCAGGTGCTGCTGGAGCGCCACCCAGCCGTCGTCGGAGATGCTCACCGAGCCGCTGAACGGCCCGTCGAACTCGTCGATGACGATGAAGAGTATCGCGATGAGGGCGGCAAGGATGGCCGTCATGACGAGTTGCGCCGGACGGTTTTCCGACCCCAGCAAAAATGCGAAGGCGAGCATCGAAACCGCGCCCGATACCAGCGCGAACCACAGCACCGCGGGCACAGACGGCGCGGCGTGAATCAACCGTTCGCGGCGCGAGTCGAAGAGCCGAACGACCTGTTCGATTGCCTCCTGTTGAGCGTTCGACTCGGCGGCGGTTTTCGGCACGAACGTCTCGACCTGGTGCGCCATACGCTCGAGCAGAAGCACGTCGGGATTGACGTTGACGTCTTGCGCCATCAACGGCCACTCCGTCCGAATCATTTGGTCGACGTAGCCGGACAGCTCGGACCGCACTTGCGACCGCACCGGTTCGGGATACGCGTCGACGCTGCGGTAGAGATCGGCGACCGCGGCGACTTCGGTCTCCACGTTGGAGACGGTCGTATCGTACTTCTCCCACACGACGACGACGATGAAGCCGAGCACGACGGCGTAGATTACGCCGACGGCCGAAAACAGAAATCCGGCGACGTCGTTGTGCCGCCGCAGCATATCGGCGCGAAAGCGCCGCTGAAAGACGGCGTGGGCCAACACCGCAAGCACGACGACCGCGACGATGATAAAAATCTCGCCGTACGCTTGACCCAGGTCGAAGGTCGTCGTGGTCAGCTCGTTCAGCCTCTCTCGCTCCCAACCAGCTCCTGAAGTGCCTTATCGAAGATCTTCGGCGCCTTTCCTCCAAAGAGCATGCCTTCGTTGCCGCCGATTTGGCGACGGATCTCGATGAGCTCGTCGCGCAGCGCCGCCGCCTTCTCGAACTCGAGGTTCGCGGCAAACTGACGCATGCGCCGCTCGAGCTCGGCGGCCGTTTTCAGCGCCACGTCGCGCGGCAGCTTTTCCGCTTTCGCTTTCGCCGACTCGTCCTGCGTCGAGAGCATGCTGAGAATATCGCGCACCTCTTTGCGCACCGAGCGCGGCTCGATGCCATGCTCGGCGTTGAACGCGAGCTGCATCTCGCGGCGGCGCTGCGTCTCGCCGATCGCGCGCGCCATCGATTCGGTGACGGCGTCGGCGTACATGATCACCTTGCCCTCGACGTTGCGCGCGGCGCGCCCGATGGTTTGGATCAGCGACGTCCCGCTGCGCAGATAGCCTTCCTTGTCGGCGTCGAGGATGCCGACGAGCGAGACCTCCGGCAGGTCGAGGCCTTCGCGCAAGAGATTGATGCCGACGAGCACGTCGAAGGTGCCGATCCGCAAGTCGCGCAGGATCGCAACGCGCTCTAGTGTGTCGACCTCGCTGTGCAGATAGCGCACCTTGAAGCCCATTTCGAGCAAGAAGTCGGTGAGATCTTCGGCCATCTTCTTCGTCAGCGTGGTCACCAGCACGCGCTCCTTGCGTTCCGCCCGCTGGCGAATTTCTTCCATGAGATCGTCGACTTGATTGCGCGTCGGCCGCACCTCCACTTCGGGATCGACGAGCCCGGTCGGCCGGATGATCATCTCGACCGTCTGCGCGCTGCGTTCGATTTCGTACTTCGCGGGCGTCGCCGAGACGTAGACGACTTGTTCGACGTGGCCGTCGAACTCATCGTACGTCAGAGGACGGTTGTCCAGCGCGCTTGGTAAGCGAAATCCGTGCTCGACCAGCACGAGCTTGCGCGAACGGTCGCCCGCGTACATGCCGTGCACCTGCGGCAGCGTCACGTGCGACTCGTCGACGAACAGCAGCCAATCTTTCGGGAAGAAGTCGATCAAGCACCAGGGGGTCGATCCCAGCTCGCGTCCGGTCAGGTGGCGCGAGTAGTTCTCGATCCCGTTGCAGTACCCGACCTCGCGCAGCATGTCGAGGTCGTAGCGCGTACGCATCTCGAGGCGCTGGTGCTCGAGCAGTTTGCCGTGCTCCTTGAAGTCTTTGAGACGGCCGTCGAGCTCGAGCTCGATCGACGTAATCGCGCGGCGCAGCTTCTCCTCGGGCGTGATGAAGTGCTTGGCCGGAAAGATCAGCAGC
>JAFAHZ010000238.1 GCA_019236975.1 Vulcanimicrobiota bacterium
GGTTGTGCTATAAACGTTGCTTACAGGCGATGCGCGTCATCGTCCTGTGGATAAAAAACTTCGACGAAGAGGTCGTGTGGTGTGACTCTTTCGCAGAAGCTTTGGGTTCCTTTTGAGCCCGATGGCGAGCCGCCTATTATTCGTGCGGTCGACGAGATTCTCGATTCGGCCGTGGCGTCGCGCGCGAGCGACGTGCACATCGAGCCGTTCGCCCACGGAGGGCGCGTGCGCGAGCGCGTCGACGGCGTGCTGCGCGAATCGCGCCGCCTCGCACAAGACGCCTTCGAGCGTATCTCGTCGCGTCTAAAGCTGCTCGCAGGCATGGACATTGCCGACCGGCGCGTTCCTCAAGAGGGGCGCTATTATACGCGCGCCGGCGGGCGTTGGGTCGAGGCGCGCGTGTCGTCGATGCCGACGGTGGCCGGCGAGCGGCTGGCGATTCGTTTGCTCGAGCCCGAGAGCGCGATCGGACGCCTCGAAGAGCTCGGCATGCCGGCCCTCTTCGCGCGGCGCTATCGCGCACTGGTGCACGCGCCGGCCGGGTTCGTGGTCGTCTGCGGGCCGACGGGCAGCGGCAAAACGACGACCTTGTACGCATCGCTCGCCGAACGCAACGTCGTCGGTCAGCACATTTGCAGCGTCGAGGATCCGGTCGAAGTGCGGCTGCCGGGCGTGGCGCAAGTGCAAGTGAACGTGCGCGCCGGCGTGACGTTCGCGGTCGCGCTGCGCGCGTTTCTTCGCCAAGATCCCAACGTCATCATGATCGGTGAGATGCGCGACACCGAAACCGCGACCGTCGCAGCTTCGGCAGCGCTGTGCGGCCAACTCGTGCTCACCACGCTGCACGGCAACGATTCCCTCCACGCGCTCGAACGCTTAGCGGAACTGGGCGTTGCGGAGCGCACGATCGCGGCGGCCGTTTCGGGCGTCGTTTCCCAACGCCTGCTGCGCCAGCTCTGCACCTATTGCAAGTCGCCGGAAACGCCCTCGGCTGCAATCGGATGCGAACGCTGCGGGGGCACGGGCTATTGGGGCCGCAGCGCGGTCTTCGAAACGATCGAGATGACGGAGCGGCTGCGCGAGGCGATCGAGCGCAAAGCGCCGCTTGCGGTTCGGCGCGCGATTGCGCTGGAGCAGGGTTACGAGCCGATGCGCGGTGCGGTCGCGCGCCTCGTGGAAAGCGGCGAGACGAGCGTCGAAGAAGCCGAACGGGTCTTAGGCGCCGCACTTTCGTGAACGCCTCGATCGGCGCGATACGCTGGCGCGACACGGTGCAGCTCGCGCGCGCACAAAACGCGTCGGACGTCCACCTCGAGGCCGGCATTCCGCCCGTCCTGCGCGTCGATGGCGAACTCTGTTTCGTCGAGGAAGCTCCGTTGAGCGCGTGCGACGTCGGCGCTATCGCCGAAACGCTGCTCGAAGGGCGCACCGTACCGCCCGAAGGCGACGTCTCGCTGAGCCGATGGGACGACGGCGGCGCGATGCGCGTGCACGCGTATCGAGCGCTCGGTGGAATCGCGGTTGCCGTTCGTATGCTCCCCGCCGGCGTGCCCGCATTGGAATCGCTTCGCCTGCCGGATGCCGTTGCCGCCTTAGCCAAAGAGGAGCGCGGCCTCGCGATTTTCGCGGGCCCCACCGGCAGCGGGAAATCGACCACCATGGCGGCGGTCGTCGACCGCATTAACGCGAGCGCGGCGAAGCGTATCGTCACCATCGAGGACCCCATCGAGTACCGGCACGGCAATCGCCGCTCGGTCGTAACGCAGCGCGAAATCGGACGCGATACACCGACTCTCGCGGCGGCTTTACGCGGCGTCCTGCGCGCCGATCCGGACGTGATCGTCGTCGGCGAGCTGCGCGACCCCGACGCGATTCGCGGTGCGCTCACCGCCGCAGAGACGGGACACCTCGTCTTCGCGACGGTGCACACCGGCGACGCGCCGCAGACCGTCGACCGCCTCGTCGATGCGTTTTCGGGCAGTGCGGCCGAACAAGTGCGGGCGCAACTTGCGGGCGTGCTGCTGACCGTCGTTTGCCAACGGCTGGTGCGCCGGGCCGACGGAAGCGGAAGACGCGCGGCCGTCGAGATCATGATCGGGACCGAAGGCGTCAAAAATCTCATACGCGACGGAAAATCACATCAGCTCGCCAACGCGATCGCCACCGGGAAACAGTTCGGCATGCAGGCACTCGAACAGCACGTGCGCGAGCTGCGGCTTCTTCGGGAAATCGCGTAGGTGGTCTTTTACTACGCTGCACGGCATCCCGACGGCGTGCGCGTCTCCGGATCGATCGGTGCCGATTCACGCGACGTCGCCTTGGAGCATCTGCGGGCGCGTGGTTTGTTCGTCACGTTGCTCGAGACGACGGAAACCGCGCGGGGCGCGCTGGCGCGCGTGCGACTGCTGGCGGCGCGATCGAGCGCGTCGGGGCCGGCCTTCTTCCGGTCGTTCGCAACGCTGATCGGCGTCGGCATCCCGATCAAGCGCGCGCTGGAAACGTTGATCGCGGAAACGCCGGACCGCGCTTTTGCCGAACGCCTGCGATCGATTGCCGCCGACGTCGAAAGCGGGACGTCGCTCTCGGGTGCGATGGAACGGCATGCGTCGGAGTTTTCCGGGGTGACGCTGGCGACGATCAAAGCGGGCGAAGCCTCCGGAGCGTTGGCGGCGGCGCTGCAGTCGGTTGCGGAGCTGGAAGAGCGCAATCGCGCGCTGCGCAAGCGCATCGGCTCGGCGCTAGCGTATCCGGCCGTCGTTTCGATCGCGGCCACGGCGCTGGTGCTGTTTTTGATCGCCGATACGATGCCGGCGTTCGCCGGTATGTTTGCAGAGATGCACGTGTCGTTGCCGCCGGTCACACGAGTGCTGATCGCGCTGGGAACGCTCCTCCAGCGTCCGCAGGTGTGGGCGGGAACGGCCATCGCCGTTGCGGCAGCGGTCGTCGCGGCCATGCAGGTGCGGACGGCGGGTCCGTTCGCAACCTCGTTGGATCGGCTGCGATTGCGCGTTCCGCTCGCGGGCCCGATACTGCGCAAAGCACTCGTCGTGAGGTTTGCGCGAACGCTGGGCTCGCTGCTCGCAGCCGGTGTCGACGTCGTGAGCGCGCTGCAGACGGCGGCCGTGGTAGCAGGCCCGGCATTCGCGGAGCGGCTCGCAGGTGCGCCGGCCGGCTTGAGCGGCGGAGAAACGGTCGCCTCGGTGCTGGAGTCGGCGCGTTTTTTCGACCCGACGTTTTTACTGCTCGTGCGCGTGGGCGAGGAGAGCGGGACGTTGGATGCCATGCTTGCGCGCGTTGCGACGTATTACGAGATCGACGTGGATGCCGGACTCGCGGCACTGACGAGCGTGATCGAACCGGCCCTAATCTGTGTCCTCGGTGCGGCGATCGGAACGATCGTCGCGTCGGTTATCGTGCCACTGTATTCAATGATAGGGAGCATTCAATGATCGAGATATCTACTCGGGACGAGTGCATCGCGCGGCATTGGTATCTTTGCCGCCGTGCGGCGAGACGATTCGTGCGGCCCGGCCTCGAGCGGTGCGACCTCGAGCAAGTCGCGGCAATCGGCTTGATCAAGGCAGCGGACCGCTACGATGCGTCCTCGTCGACGCCGTTCGAAGCGTATGCATGGGTGCTGATGCTGGGCGAGCTGATGCACTTCGTTCGCGACGGCGAACGGCTGCTGCGCGCGCCGCGGCGCGTGCGCGATCTCGAGCGCCGGTGGACGGCCGCCGAGCGCGAACTGCAAGTCGCGCTGGGGCGCGAACCAGGCGGCTCCGACGTCGTGCGTTTTCTCAACGCGACGCCGCAAGACGAACGCGAGATCCGCGAATACCGCGCGAGCAGCTTCGTGCTGTCGTACGAAGGCTTGACCAACCCGGACCGCCGTTGTGAAAGCGGAGGCTACGACGAGGTTCTCGACCGCATGACGATCGACAACGCGCTGTCGCGCCTTCCCCTGCTGGAGCGTGAAATCGTTCGCGGCATCCACTTGGAAGGCGCCAGCGTGGCGGAGCTCGCGCAGCGCTTGGGGTACTCCCGGCGGCACCTCACGCGCCTGCACCGCAGCGCGCTGACGCGATTGAGGAACGTCTGCTGAATGCGCGAACTCTCCGAAGTGACTAACAGACGTTACCGGTCGAGCCCGGCGAACCGAGCAGCTGTCCCTCATCGTTGTGCCCCTGCTGGCCGGGCGATCCCGGCGGCGTTCCGTTGGCTCCCGATCCCGCTCCGAAATCGACCTGCTGGCCGAATGGATTGGGGTTGAGCGTGAAGAGCGCCATCATTCCACCGTCGTGGAGCAGCCCGCCGTTTGCGCCATTAAGACCAGGCGTGTTCGAGGAAGGGCAGTTGCCCCAACTGGTTCCACCCATACCAAAACCGGTCGTCAATACGATGGTTAAATTGTGCTTTTGCAGATCTGCGAGAGTGTGACGGCCTGCCTTCAACGTGAACGAGCCGCCGTCAGAGCCTGGAACGGGACCACCGAATCCAGTGGCCGAGCCCCCAGTGGCACCATCGAACTGGACTTACCCGTAGAGACCGTCCTCGACCCGGTACGACGCGTCCGTCGTTCCGCTGCCGGCTACTCCGTAGTCACCGATCTCGTATTCGGCGCTTCCGCCCTTCCCACTCGACGTTGCACCGGGGATGTTGGAGTTCGCAAAGAGTCCGGCTCCCACGTGAATCCCGAAAATATAGCTGGGATTTCCGCCGGAGCCGGCGCGCGCATATTTGTTTCCCTTGATGACCGGCGCCGTGATGACGATACTCCCGCCGATTCCGCCGCTGCCTTGTGTAACGCTGACGCTCGTCCCATTTGGTG
>JAFAHZ010000270.1 GCA_019236975.1 Vulcanimicrobiota bacterium
CGGCGCGGCAGTTGGGCGCCGCGGCCGTCACCGAAAAGCTGACGAAAAGCCGCGCGATCAAGTTCGTTGTGGGCGGCGTTGTCGCGAGAACGAGCATTTCGGGCGGTTCGGGCAGCGTCCCGGCGATCGACCCCATGACGCTCCCGCTGACCTTCGCAGCCTATGACGCCGACAACGACATCATCGTCACCGATACGTACGTCGACAGCCGCGGCAAAACGGTAACGATCGCGATGACGGCCGACACCGCGGCCGGCACCACCATCACGTTCGCGCCGGCGTCGTTCACCACGCAGCCGTCGAGCGTCACCTTGACCTACGCACCGGGTGCGATGTCGGGAACGCAAGCGCAAAACGGATTTGCTACCCTGATTACCGGTCAAACCAGCAACGCGGCACCGGCGGCCGGCATCACGCTCACGTTTAACGCGCCGCACGTCACGCTGTATCCGGTCACCACCGCGAACAGCCATCCGTCCTTCATTACGAGCGGACCGGACGGCGCCCTGTGGTTTACCGAAGCCAACGCCAACAAAATCGGTCGCATCACGACCGCGGGTATCATCACCAACGAGTATTCATCCGGACCTTCCGGCAGCCAGCCGGACCGGATTACGGCCGGCCCCGACGGCAACGTGTGGTTTACCGCGATCCTCGGCAACAGCGTGAACAAAATCGACAGCAGCGGGACGGTGACCCCGTTCGTGATCCCGACGCTCAACAGCTATCCCGAAGGCATCGTCGCCGGCCCGGATGGAAACATGTGGGTTGCGTTGGAGGGTACCAATCGCATCTTACGCCTTTCGACCGACCAATCCAGCTACATCGAGCCCTCGCTCGGCGGCGCTCCGAAACCCGAGGGCATCACGGTCAATAATGATGCGCTGTGGTTTACCGACTTCAACTCCAACCAGCTCGATCGCATGACGACGGCGGGAAACGCCGATCCCCCGCTCTCCACCGGCTCGCTCGCGGTGCAACCGTGGGCCCTCACTGCGGGTTCCGACGGCGCGCTCTGGTTTGCCGGGTGTAACGGATATATTGGCCGCATGACCACCAACGGTACGGTGACGCCGTATCAGATTACGGGGATGGGGGGTGGGGAGGCGAGCGACGTGACGGTCGGACCCGACGGTGCGATCTGGTTTACCGTGCAGACGTCGTCAACCATTCAAAGCATCGGGCGAATCTCGACCGCCGGCGTGATGACGTTGTATCCCGTCGAAACGACGCCCGCCAATCCGCTTCCCTCCGGTATCACCAAAGGCCCCGACGGCGCCATTTGGTTCGTCGAGTACAACGCCAACATGGTCGGCCGATTGCAGTAACGAGCGGCAAGTCGTCCCCCGTGGCGGCCGCTTGTAAGCCGGATGTAGGGCGGAGCAGTTAATGGCTCCTTAAAGTCGGTTGGAAATGACTCGAGCCCATGCTTAGGAGTTCGAGATGACCGCCACCCCCGCATCAGCCGGCTCGAAAGTCTTCGATCACATTCACGACCGCGAGATCTCGCGCGAGCAGTGGATGATCGTATTGATTTCCGGAATGGGATTCTTCACCGACGCCTACGACTTGTTCGTGATCGGCGTTGCGCTCAAGCTCATTGCGACGCAATGGCATATTGGAACGACGTGGGTTGCCGTGGCCGCGGCGACGTCGTTGCTCTCGGCCGCACTCGGCTCCCTGGTGTTCGGGCGCATTGCCGACGTCTTTGGACGCCGCTTCATTTACGGCGTCGAGGTCCTGGTGCTGGCCGCAGGTGCGATTGCATCGGCGCTCTCACCTTCTATCGTTTGGCTGATCGTGTTTCGCTTTATACTCGGCCTGGGCATCGGCGGCGATTATCCGGTGAGCGCGACGATCGCAAGCGAGTATGCAGGGAAGGGGAATCGCGGCATGCTCGTTTCGCTCGTCTTTACGATGCAGGCGGCCGGGCTCATTGTCGGTCCCGCGCTAGCCGCGATTTTTTTGGCAAGCGGCATGAGCCCGGAGCTCACGTGGCGCCTGCTCCTTGGAATCGGCGCGCTGCCGCCGCTCGCCGTCTTCTATATGCGTCGCCGCCTCAACGAAACGCCGCGATTTCAACTCGTGCAGCGACAGGAAACCGGCAACAAACCGAACGTCTGGCAGTTAGAAACGCTGCGCAAATACCTCACCGACCCACAAATTGCACGCTGGCTCGTCGGCGTTAGCGCCGCCTGGCTCGTCATGGACGTCGCATACTATGGCAATACGATATCGAGTCCGTTGATCATCAAAGCCATCGCGCCGCACGCGTCAACGCTCCAGTCGACGCTTTACACGTTGCTGGTCTTCGTCGTCGCCGCGCTCCCGGGCTACCTGATGGCGACGTGGGGCATGGATCGGTTCGGGCGCAAGCAGATACAAATGATCGGTTTTGCGATGATGGCCGTCTCGTTTGCCGGCATCGCGTTGCTGCCCGGCGGCCTCAAGAACACGTGGCCGTTCCTGGTCTTGTACCTTGTGAATTACTTTTTCACCGAGTTCGGACCCAACACCACGACGTTCATCTATCCTGCCGAAATCTTTCCCGCCCGCATTCGAACGACGAGCCACGGCATCGCCGCGGGCACGGCAAAGATCGGTGCCGCGATCGGCGCGTTTACGTTCCCACTGCTTCTCGGCCGGTTCGGCATGCCGGGGATGGCGGGCGTGGCGGCCGCGATGGCAGTCGCGGGCTTTTTCATCACCCGCTCGATGCTGCCCGAACCCAACGGTCAGGCGCTGGAAGCGGCATCGCGCGACGATCTGTTGCAACAGGGTGCCGATGCGCCCGTCGCGCGAGCGTTTGCGTAAAGGTTGCGACAGTAAAGAATGCCACGCTGCGTGTTCGCAGCGCCATAATCGTTCCGCTCTTCAGCGAATCGGAGTTTCGCGGCCTCTAGTACGCGGCCTCTAGTACGCCGCTTCCAGCGGCGCGCCGATAAACGACCCGAGGCCCGTCGCCGTATCGTACCCCGCATGCGCGCAGACACCCGGCACGTTGTTGAGGCCGTTGCAGCCGCTCACGATGTCGTGAAACAGCGCGTGATACCGCGGGGTATCGGCAAGCGTATAGAGCCGGGTCAACGGGCTCGGAATCTTCGTTGCACCGTAACGCTGCTGCACCAGCGCGAGAAATGCGGCCCACTCGGGCGTGGCGAAGCTCGTACCGCCCCACTGCGAGA
>JAFAHZ010000080.1 GCA_019236975.1 Vulcanimicrobiota bacterium
GCCGATCCGGCGACGATGAGCGGTGCGCCGGACGCGCGCTTGTCGGCGCCGGGCGGACGTTGCGGAAGCAACGCCGAGAACGCCCCGTCGTCGAGGGCGGCAAACGTGCGCGGCCCCGCATCGAGAATCGCCTCGTCGATACCGATACCGGCATACCACAACTCGCCGGTGCGATCGCGTGCCGGCTCGAGAAACAGTCCCGGCTTCGCCGCACCGAGCGTAACGGTCACGGTAGCGCGAACTGCATCCGCAGCGACGGCCCCGGTGAGCGCGTCCGTGCCCGACGGAGCGTCGATGGCGACGATCGGCCGTTCGCGGGCGTCCAATACGCGCGCGAGCATGGCGTACGGCTCGGGCAGCGGCAGGCGCGCTCCGGTTCCGAAGAGCGCGTCGATGCCGATCGCACCGTCGAGCGCGGCGCGCGCTGAACGCTCGTCGGTGGGAAGCGGCCGCACCACCACGCGTGCATCGCGCGCGCGCCGCTCGGCCTCGGCGCGAGCCGGCGACGGCGTCGTGTCGCCGGCGTACACGATGCGCTCGTATTCCGGCCCCAGTGCGGCGAATGCGGCGAAGGCGTCGCCGCCGTTATTTCCAGGCCCCGCGAACGCCGCCAGGCGCGCGCCGCTTGGCGCCATGGCTTGCAATCGCTGCGCGATGCGCGTTCCGGCGGTGCGCATCAGCGCCGACTCGCCCATCGCCGCACTGGCCGCCGAATCGGCGGCGCGCATTGCGTCGGGCGTCAGCACGCGGATCACGCCGGCACCTCAGCGCTCCAAAATGACGACGGCGGCCGCCGTCGACGCGGTATGCGTGATGGTCAGATGGATCGTGCGAATGTCGCGCTGGGCGATAAGCCGTTGCGCTTCGCCGTACAGCTCGACCGTCGGCTTGCCGCTGCGCTCGTGACCGACGCCGACCAGGCGCCAGGGAATCGCGTGTCCGAAGGCCTTACGCGTCGCCTCTTTGGCCGCGAAGAATCCGGCCAGACGCTCGGCCCAGTTGCGTTTGCGCATTGCGTAGTGGATTTCGCTATCGGTGTAAATCTTTCGTGCGAACCACGCGAGCTTGCGTTCGTCGAACCGATAGCGATCGACCTCGGCGAGATCGATTCCGATGCCAACGATCATAGCGGATAATGCGCGGACGCGTCGAACGATCCCCTCCCAGAATGGACTCGAGAATTCGTATCGTGCCGATCAACACCATCGATGCGGTATTCTTGGACCGTTTTGCGCTCTGCTTGGAAGAGCGGTTTCTGGCGAGCGTCCAGGTCGAGCGATCGCTCGTGGTTCCTCGCAGCGCGCTCAACGCCACCCGGCAGCAGCTGTTCCTTGCGACCCTTACGTCGAAAGTGCTGCGCGCGTTTCCCGAAGACGCGGGCATCTTGCTGGCGATCACCGATTACGATTTGTATAAGACGTCGCACCGCTTTATTTTCGGTGCCGGGGACGACGCACAGGGCGTCGCCGCCGTCTCCTTGCATCGGCTGCGCTCCGAATTTTACGGCGAGGAACCCGACGCCAACGTCCTCTTTCAGCGCACGCTCAAGGAAGCGGTTCACGAGCTGGGCCACGCGTACGGTCTCAAGCATTGTTACAACGCGCGCTGCGCGATGTACAACTCCAACTCCATCTTTGAGACCGATAACAAGATGCCGCATTTTTGCGAGGTGTGTGACCGGCGGATCGCCCGTGCCCGTAACGAACGGTCCTGACGCCCAGCTCTTCGTCGCCTTCGGCCTCGCGTACCGAAGTACGCGTCGGCCTCGGCTCCTCGATCTGAACGTCAGTTCCGTTGTGGGAAAAATCCCCATACGTCCATAATGTAGTATTCCGTGATCTACGCCTACTTCGCCGGCTTGCGAGCGCGTCTCTCATTGCCGGGTCGTATTGTGCTGGGACTCCTCGGCGCCGCCGTCACCGTCGCCGTGGCGTGGTATGGGCTGGCTTCCTACGGCACTGGGCCGGCCATCGAGGTCCTGCTCGTCGCGCTCATTGCCCTGACCGCCGCGGTCGCGGGCTTTCCAATCGGCGCGATCGTCGCCGGCATCGGCGGCGTCGCCGAATACGAGTCGCGCATGGCGCACCAGCTGCCCGGAGCGCTGGCCGGCGGCCTGCTGATCGTACTGGTGGGCGTCGCCGTGGCGACGCTGTTTTACGGCGAGCCGCCTCCCTACGACGAGTGGGCCGACGCCGCGCCAGGGCAAGTCGCATTCTCGGGCGGTTCGCGCGTCGCGCTGCCGCGGGGCGATAGCGTCGCCACCTTCCATACCAGTCTGGCGTCGCTCGCCGCGGGAATTCGCGAGGTCGCCCAAGGCGACTTTACCAAGAATATCGCCGTCTCCGACGCGGTGCTTCAAGACTTGGCGATCGCCCTCAACAAACTGATCTTCAGCATTCGCAGCTTTCTCAGCCAGCTGCACGACCGCGCCGCGAAGCTGGGCTCGGCCGGCGGCGAGCTGCAGACGACGGCGTCGACTGCGCTTGCGGTGATCGAAGGTGCCGCGGTCGCGCAGGGCCAGCTCGACGAAGGCGTCCAGGAGCAGTCGAAGATCGTCGACGAGGCGGTTGCGAAGGTGCAGTCGCTGAGCGAAGCGATTGCGTCGATCGCCGCTGCCGCCGAGCAGCAGACGCGCAGTCTCGACGAAACCGCGCTGGCCGTTTCGAACATGGCGAGCTCAATCGAGCAGGTTGCGGCGCAGGTCGATTCGCTATCGTCGATCTCCACCGAAACGTCGCGCACGGCCGAGCGCGGCGGCACCGCGATTGGAACGATCGTCGACGGCATGCACACGATCCGCTCGACGATCTCCGAACTGGCCACCGATATCTCGCAGCTCGGCAGCAACTCGGATCAAATCGGCGACATCGTCAAAGTCATCGACCGCATCGCCGAGCAAACCAACTTGCTCGCCCTCAACGCCGCCATCGAAGCGGCGCGCGCCGGCGAGCACGGGCGCGGCTTTGCCGTCGTCGCTAGCGAAATCCGAAAGCTCGCCGACGGCAGCGTGCAAGCCACCAAAGAAATCGCCGCGCACATCACCTCGACGCAGGCCGTGATCGGCGAGGTCGTGACGGCGATGGAGCGACTGACCGAGCGGGTCGAGGAAGGTGCGAACAGCACCACCTCCGCTTCCGGCGCGCTCGGAGACATCGTTTCGGCAGTTCTGACGGCCAACCAGCAGATCGGCGAGATCAGCTCGGTCGCTCGCGCGATGAGTGCCAACTCCTATCAAGTGATCCGCTCCATCGAAGAGATCACGAAATCCGTGGCCGACAACATGTCGGCGACGCAGCAGATGACCCGGCAGTCGGACGAAGTCAACAAAGCCTTCTCCGATATTGCGTCCATTTCGCAGCAGAACGCGTCGTCGGTCGAAGTGCTGACGTACGTCAACAAGGAAGTGACGGATGCGGCGCAGCGCATGCTGACGTCCGTCGAACAAATGAACGACTTGGCGAAGCAAATCGACACGAGATTCCGCGAGTTCAAAGTCAACGACAGCGGGACGGAGGAAGTCACGGCATGAGAATGAGTCTACGCGTTCGGCTCCTCGGCACGATCATCGGGGCGATCGTTCTGTTCTTCATTATTAGCGTCGTCGCGGCGAGGATCGTGCTCCAGCGCGACTTGGTCGACCTCGGCAAGACGGAGGTGACCAATAGCGGCGGCGCGTTCGGCGGCTATTGGGATTCCCGCAAGGATCAAATTCGGCTGCTGGTCGCGCAAGACGCCCTTTCGGACGCGCTGCGCAAGGCCGTGCAGTCCAACAACGTCTCCGCGCTGCAGGATCAGCTCTCGAACATCGCGCGCACCTCGGGACTTTCGTTCCTGACCATCGTCGACGAGAACGGGAACGTCGTGGCGCGTGCCAACGGCCCCGAGCGCGGCTCGCTCAAAGGCAATCCGCTCATCGCGCGGGCGCTGACCGGCGAAACCGTGAGCACCGCTGCGTTGCTCGATCCGGCCTTTCTGTCGGGTGAAGGCCTGGCACCGCAAGCGCAGTCGGATATCAAAAATGCCGATGGCAAGGTCGTGGAGCATGTCGATAAAGGATTGGCCCTCGTCTCCGCCGCCCCGATCAGCGATGCGAACGAACGCACGATCGGCGCCATTTACGGCGGCATTCTCATGAATCACTACTACGATTTGGTCGACCAGGCGACGCGCGCGCTCGGCGGCGCCTCCGCACTGCTCGACGGGAACGCCATCGTCGCGAGCACGATTCAACAACCCGACGGTACGCGTGCCGTCGACGTTCTCGTTCCCAACGCGAGCGACGTCATCAAATCGGGGCAAGCCTACACGGGGCCGGATACGCAAGGTGGAACGGTCTACCTCGTGCGCGTCGACCCGATCTCCGACGATCAAAATACGGTCATCGGGGCGCGCTGGTACGGCATTCCGATGTCGCGAATCGACGATATCATCAATCACACGACCCTGACGGTCTTGATCTGGGGCTTCATCGCGATGGTTCTGGCGCTCGTGCTGGCGATTCCGATCGTACAAAACGTGTCGAATACGCTGGCGGAGCGCAGCCATCAAGTGCGCGATGCCGCCAAGGAACTCGGCGTCATCATCGTCGGTGCCGAGGTCTCGGGCGATCACGTCGCAGCGACCAAAGCGGCGGTTGAAAAGAGCGGGAACGTGATTGCCGCCGTCGCCGGCGGCGATACGAACCGCATCGGCGAGCTGAAGTCGCTCAACGACGAACTGCAAAGCGATATGATCGTGATCGATACGCTCTCGCAAGAGATGGGTAATCGTATGAAGCAAGCCGTCGACCGGGTCGAGCAGCTCAACGAAGTTGCCGGTGGGCTCAATCAACTCGTCACGGGTGAGTCGGCGTAGGCGGCCATGGCTGACGTAATACTGTTCTTCGGAACGAATGCAGACACGATGATCGCTACCAAGACGCTCAAAGACGCGGGCGTCACGGCCAAGATGATCCCGAAACCGGCCAACGTTTCGACCACGTCGAATCTCTGCCTGAGCATCGACTCGGGGGTGGAGTCGCAAGCGAAGACGGCGCTCGCGGGCGCCGGCGTCGCGCTCGGCGGGGTCGTGAAGTAGCCTCATTTCGCCTATCTCGTTGTCGCCTCGGGCCTCATTTACCGCAGTAAACATCGGCCCTCGGCTCCTAGAGCTAGGCAAAATGAGATCTACTTCATTGATTATCGTAGGGCCCGGGCGTCGGCCAAGGCGATCGTTTCGCGCGTGCCGTCGTCGCGCCGGACCACCAATCCGCCGCCGTTGGCGAGTGCGATGGCGGTCGCTTCGAACGGTTCGCGTTCTCCGTCTTTGAGCAAGCGATAGCGGCGCCCGGGAACTTTAGCGGCAGTTTCCCACACGCGCGCGATGCGCTGCGGATTGTCCAGCGCATCGAGCGAGGCATCGAACGCCCTCAGTATCGATCGTAACAGCGACGCGCCGTCGACGGGCGCGACGTCGTCGCAAAAACCCGGCAACGGATCGATGCGCTCGGCAGCCTCAGGCGAGCGCCGCAGGTTGATGCCGATGCCGCAGGCCGACCACGCGCTTTCGCCCGACACACGCGAAGCGCACAGCACGCCGGCAACTTTGCCCGTCCCGAGCAACAAATCGTTGGGCCACACGATTGAAGCGTCGATGGCGCAGTCGCGCAGCGCGCGATGCACGGCAAGGACCGTCCAAAACGGTACGGCCCAGAGATGCGACGACGGCAGCTCCCGAGGCAAAATCGTCGTGAAGAGCAGCGCGCTTCCGGGGTGCGCGATCCACGTGCGCCCCCGCCGGCCCTTCCCGTGCGTCTGGCGCTCGGCGACGATCGTGAGCCCGGCCGCTGCGGGATCGCCTAAAAGCGCCGCTGCGTCGTCGTTCGTGCTGCCGGTTTCGGCGCGATACGCAATCGCGGAAAAAGGCGTTCCGGCGAGATCCGCTGCGACTGCCGAGTAAGGGCCGAAATCGTACATGGAGGCAAAGGCGTTTGGCGGGTGGTATTGCGCGGTCCTATGGCTATCGAACGAACGCTCATTCTCTGCAAGCCGGACGCCGTTTCGCGCGGCCTCGTCGGCGATATCGTTACGCGTTTCGAGCGGCGCGGCTACGTGATCTCGGCGATGAAGCTCATGCAGCTCGACGGCGAACGCGCGCGCGAACACTACGGCGAGCACAAGGATAAGCCGTTCTTCGGCGATCTCGTGGGATTCATCACCAGCGGGCCGCTCGTGGCGATGGCCGTTGAAGGCGAGAACGCCGTCGACGGCTGCCGGCAGATCATCGGTGCCACCAATCCGCTTTCGGCAGCACCCGGCTCGATCCGCGGCGATCTGGCGCAAACCATCGGCCGCAATCTCGTGCATGGCAGCGATAGTAAGGCGAGCGCCGATCGCGAGTTGAAGATTTTCTTCGACGACAAAGATTTCGCTTCGCGCCGCCACGACCTCGAGCGCTGGATCAAGGACTGACGATGTCGCTCGATTCGCTGCGCGCCGGCGGCCGGCCGCTGATCGAAGGCATTCACGCACGCGAAGTGCTCGACTCGCGCGGAAACCCGACGGTGGCCGTTAGCTGCGCGACGAGTTTCGGCGCGGTCGAAGAGGCGATCGTCCCGTCGGGCGCGTCGACGGGAGCCAACGAAGCCGTCGAGCTGCGCGACGGCGACAGAGCCCGCTATGCCGGCAAAGGCGTGCTCAAAGCCGTCACCAACGTCAACGACGTTCTCGGCCCCGCGCTCGAAGGACTCGACGCTACCGCGCAGCGCGAGATCGACGAGAAGCTGCTCGAGCTCGACGGAACGCCCAACAAAGCGAACCTCGGCGCAAACGCACTGCTGGGCACGTCGCTGGCCGTTGCGCGTTCGGCTGCGGCGAGTCTGTCGCTGCCGCTTTTTCGCTATCTCGGCGGACCGTCGGCGTCGACGCTGCCCGTTCCAATGATGAACGTCGTCAACGGCGGCAAGCACGCCGAAGGCGCGCTGCAATTCCAAGAGTGCATGATCGTTCCGCTGGGCGCCGCCTCGATGGCCGAGGCCGTGCGCTACGGCGCGGAAGTCTTTCACGCACTCGGCAAGCTGCTGCACGACCGGCACTTGCCGACGCTCGTCGGCGATGAAGGCGGCTACGCACCGCCGCTGCACGCCCCGGCGGATGCGCTCGATCTCATCGTCGCCGCTATCGACCTCGCCGGTTACCGCGCGGGCGACGACGTCGCCATCGCGCTCGATCCCGCATCGAGCGAGTTCTACCAAGACGGCAAGTACTACGCACTTTCCAAAGATAAAGGTTTGGCGCCGAAGGAGATGGTCGCGCTCTATCGCGATCTGTGCGATCGCTATCCGGTCGTTTCGATCGAAGACGGAATGGCCGAAGACGACTGGGCCGGCTGGCGCGCGCTCACCGAAGCGATCGGCGATCGCGTGCAGCTCGTCGGCGACGATCTCTTCGTCACCAACGTGACGTTCCTCGCGCGCGGCATCGCCGAAGGCGTCGCTAACTCGATTCTGATCAAAGTCAACCAGATCGGCACGCTGACCGAGACGCTCGACGCGATCGAGATGGCGCACAAGGCCGGTTACACGACCGTCATCTCGCATCGTTCGGGCGAGACCGAAGATACGACTATCGCCGATATTGCGGTGGCGACGGCGGCCGGGCAAATCAAGACGGGCTCGCTGTCGCGCAGCGACCGTATCGCCAAGTATAATCGCCTCATGGCGATCGAAGACGAGCTCGGCAGCGCGGCGCGCTATCCGGGCAAGAGCGCCTTCCGCCGCTAACGATGAAGCGCGTAGCGACGCTCGCGCTGCTCAACCTGCTTGCCGTTTTCGCGCTCGCGCAAGTCGAGTGGAACGCGTGGACGTCGGGCACGTACGGCTTGACGTGGGGCGTCGCCGGACTCGTGCATCAGGTCGACGCCGGCGGCCCTGCGGAGAAGGCCGGCGTGCGCGTCGGCGACCGTGTCGACATCGGCGCGATGTCGGCGCTCGACCGATTCGCGTTTCTCTTCCCCAATACCGGCGAACAGATTCGCTTGCCGCTGTCGTGGGCACCGCAGCGAACCGTCGTCGTTACTGCGGCGTCCGATCGTCCCGCTGGTTTTTCCGGATCGCTCGATCTGTACGGCTATCCGCTGCTGGTCTTCATCTCGCTATGTTTGGCAACCGCGGTCGTCCTCTTGCGGCCGGGCCGGCCGACCTGGACGTATTACGCGTTCGTTTGGATGTCCACAATCTGCGCGTTTCAAAATTACTTTTACGTCAAAGGGCCGCTCCTGGGTCGACTTGCGGTTCAGGGGTTCTATCAGTTCGCGTTCGTCGGCGCGATGTTCGCGCTGACGCTCTTTTCCACGCGCGTGTTCAGCCCCGAGCGGCGTCTGCAGGTGCGTTGGGAGGCCATCGTCGGCGCCCTTTGCCTTGCCGATTTTTTCATTTGGAATTACTTCATGAGCGGTTACGCGATGAACTGGTGGCACCATCCGCTGCTGCTCACGGTCGCCGGACAACTGGCCGACGTCGCATTGGCCGCCGCCGTGCTCTGGGTGCTCTGGACGCTGGTCGGGCGTACGCGCGAGGAGGCGCGCGAGCGCGCGCGCTGGATCGTGGCGGGGCTTGCGCTGCAGCCGATCGTCATCGTCCTCAACTCCGTCGAAGGGTTGATTCAAGAGCTCGTTTTCCATACCAATACGGCGCTGCTCTGGACGCCGGTCTTCAAACTGCTCGAGCCGTGGGCGGCGCTGATCGGTGCCGTTGCGGTGTCGTACGCGTTCATCAACGAGCGCATCATCGACATCGGGTTCGTTATCGGCCGCGCCACCGGCTATGCGATGACGTCGGCGGTGCTCGTGCTCTTTATGGCGATTTGCGAATGGTCGGTGGGGGAACTTTTTGCGGATTCGCATCTCGCCGCGTACGCAACGCTGGCGGCAGCATTGCTGGCCGCCTTTTCGTTCAATGCCATTCACCAGCGTATCGATGCCGTGCTCGATTGGCTATTTTTCCGCCGCGAGTTCCTGGCCGAACAGCGCCTTCGGCGCGACGCGCGGGCGCTGTCGTTCGTGACCAGCGAACGCGCCGTCGTCGAGCTGATGCTCGACGAACCGGTGCAGGCGCTGGAGCTGTCGTCGGCGGCACTCTTCAAGCTCGACGAGGATAAGGGCGCGTACGTCTGTGCCGCGATGCGCTTCTGGCCGGAAGACGCGATGATCGATATTCCCGCCGACGATCCATTGATCGCCCAGCTGCGGTCGGAGCGCGAACCCTTGTCGTTGCCCGAACTCGGCTGGTCGAGGAGTGGCCTGCCGGCGGGTCCTCTGGCTCCGGTGCTGGCCGTGCCGGCGTTGGCGCGCAGCGACTTGTACGCGTTCGCGCTCTACGGCGCGCATCGCGACGGCGCGACGCTCAACGTCGAGGAACGCGGGTTATTGGGGAACCTGGTCGCCGCTGCGGCGGCCACGTTCGATCATCTCGACGCGCAGCGCGCTCGCGAAGAGATTGCCGCGTTACGGCGCCGCCTTTCCGAGATTACCGGCTCCGTCTAGCGACGTAACCGAGGTCCCCGGCTTTCACGAACGTGAAGGCGCATCGATTCGTTCCTTAGGTGCGAACTGCATCTATGTGCCAGTTTTTCTGCATGCTCTGACGGAAGGAAATCCAGTAAATTCCGAGGTACAGGTCGCGAGCTTTCCCCGATGTTAATATCTTAAAGGAGTTCCGATGAAGCAGCCTCTAGTGCGCTTCGGCGGTGCGATTCTGCTCGCAACCGCCATGGCGGCATGTTCGGGCACCAATGCGGTTCCGGTCGCAAATGGTACCGACGTGGCGCCTCAAGTGCAGCAATTTCTCCGCGCGCCGGCAACGAAGGCCGTCGCCGGCGTCCTCGAGATCACGCAAGCCGATCGCGAGATGGCGCGCAGCTTCGTGCCGGGTCGTCCGCACATCATGGTGCCGACGTTCACGCATCACGCAAAACCTGCCTCGGCGGTGGGTTATCCGCTCGACATGACCTGCCAGACGCCGCAGTGTCCGGTGATGAACGCGTCCGTCGCGTATAACGTCTACGTCACACCCGACGGTAAGACGTGCAAAGACGAGAAGTGCTGGGGCGATCCGGAAGAGTTCCTCAAGGCGATCTCCGGCAGCCCGCTCGTCGGCCTCGTGCAGCAGTACACCAAAGGTGCGCCGACCGCGTACACCTACGGTAGCAGCGTTGCCGTAAAGTACAAGCTCGCGTATACCAACACGTTCTACAACAACGATCTCTGGACGATTCTTTCGGCGGCCGCGCACCACTTCAAAGCGGTCGGTACGAACGCCGAGTATCATATCTTCCTGCCGCCGGGCGTCGATACGTGCTTCGACCAAACCAGCGAGTGCTATTCGCCCGACAATCTGACGTCGTTCGCGTTCTGTGCGTATCACACGGCAGTGCTCTTCGGCAAGACGCCGATCGTCTATTCCGTCGAGCCGTGGCAAGACGTGCAGGTGACGGTCAGCGGCAAGAAAGTCTACGGCTGCCAAGATGCAAAGGTCCCCCCGGGCACCAACCGTCTCAACAGCGGTACGGCTTCGACGCTGCTTCACGAGTCGATGGAGTCGTGGAGCGACCCGCTTCCCAACACGGGCTGGTTCAACAGCATCTACGGTGAAGAGATCGGCGATACGTGCGCGTACCTCTTCATGACGAAGGAAGTCGTCGGAGGCGGCTCGTGGTTCGTCCAGCAAATCTGGTCGAATACCTATCACGGCTGCGCCGACACCCCGTAATCTCAACCGCCACGCGAAGGCCAAGAAGGAGCGGCGCATGCCGCTCCTTCGCTTTCTTAGGGTTTCACGCCAAGCCGTTCGGTATCGAGCCGGTCGAGAAACAGCGTCAGTTCTTCGGCACGCTCCGCCCCGATTCGGCGGCCCCTTTTGGTGATGAGTTTCGGCGGAATATCCCGCACGAACTCGCGCAGCGTGTCGACGGCGTGCTGGAACGTTTCGGCTTTTTCGCCGACCAGCGACAGCATGCGTGCCGCGCCGATGTCGCCGAGGAAGTCGAGCGAATCGGCGTCGTGCAAAAGGATGGCTTCCGGCTGCGAGCCAGGGTCGCTGTAGTACATATGGCCGCGCTCGGCCGCTTGCACCGCCGGGAACTTTTGCATCGGAAAGCCGGCCGACCGTAAGATCGCGCCGCTTTCGCGGGCAGCACATTCGCCGTGTTCCATTTTCTCGTCGGCACACGGTTGAAACGCTGCCATATCGTGCAAAAATGCGGCGGCGAACAGCACGTCGGTATCCACCGTTATTCCGTCGGCTCGTGCGATTTGCATTGCGAGAAGGTAGTTGCGCTCGGAGTGCTGCCAACCCCACGCAGGATGGTGGTACTTCTCGCGCGCGAGGTCGTAAATCGTCACCTTCCACGGCGCGTCGAGCGGAATTCCCGAGACGGTTTGCGTGGGCGCAGCGGTCGCGAGCGCGAGGACAACGGCAAGCAGCATCCTAATCCCCCCTCATGGCGAAGCAACTCTCCATCGCGGCGGTGCGCACCTCTCTGGCGGTAGTGCTGCTTGCCGCAGCCTTCTGCGGCTGCTCGAACGCCGGGCGCGCGATTCCCGCCGGCGCCGGCCTCGGCGATGCCGGCGCTCGCGAGGCGACGCAGTCCTGCATGGATCGCGTCAACGCTACGATCGCGGAGATCGAAACGTGCCTGACGCAGTCGGATCTGTGGCAGCATCTCGCGCACTTTCAAACCATCGCCAATCACAACAAGCTCAAGGACGGTCACGGCTACCGCGATACCGGGACGCCGGGCTACCTTGCGTCGGTGAACTACGTGGCCGGCCTGATGCGTCAAGCCGGCTATCGCGTAACGATCCAGCAGTACAGCTTTACGATTCACTATCCCGATGCA
>JAFAHZ010000168.1 GCA_019236975.1 Vulcanimicrobiota bacterium
GTCGACGATCGGGGGAAGGTATCCGCGGCCGGCTCCGCCGCCGACCGACATCTGCGTGCCGTTTGCCGGCGCGATGTCGGTGGGGTGCAGCGTTCCGGCCCCTGCGAGCGGTGGGGTGCCGTCGACGGGATAGCGCACGAGCCAACCGGTGCACATCGTGGTCGGACCCGCTTTGTGGGCGTCGGTCACCCACATGACGACGCGTTCCGTTCCGCGCAGCGATCGATAGATGTACTTTGTTTTTGCAAGCACGTCGGGCGGCGGCGTCGGCTCCATTCGTCCGCGCAGCGAGAAGCTCGGCGTGTACTGCTTGCTGGTGGGATTGACGGGATTGTTCGGCAGCAGCGCGCGCAGTTTCGCGTTGAGATCGATTCCAGAAGGCTTCGGCGACGGCGTTTCGCGCGGCTGCGGCGAGGGCGTCGGCGCTATTTTGATGGGGCGCTGCGGACCCGGTTTGGTTTCCTTGCCGCTGCCGGCTTGCGGACCGGGCGAGCCCACCCCCTTCGGCCCGGGGCTGGGTGCCGTTCCGGGCGTCTTGGCCAAGGCGGTGCTGGTCGGACTCGGGCTCGGAACGCCGGGCGAAGCGGTCGGAGCGCTGCTGGCGCGGACGGCCACCGCGGCGGCGGTCGGCGCGGCACTCGGCGTCACCGGACCGGGCGTGGCCGGGCGCGCGCTCGGCACCGCCGTCGGCGCGGGCGGCTTTGGCGACGGTCGCGCGCTCGGCGCGCTGGTGGGTGCCGGCGAAGGCGCGAGGCTGGAAACGGGTTTGACGGCGACCGCGATCGGTGCGACGGTCGGCACGCTGAGCGGCGCGGCCGGCGCCTGATTCTGCGGTTGCACTTCGTAGACGTTTTGCGTCGGCTGCGGATTCGGCTGCGGCGTTTGCTGCGGAATCGGCCGCGGATTCGGAGGCGCCGTCGGCGCGATGCGCGCCAGCTCGTGCCGGTTCTGCGGCATTCGCTGCGCTTGCGGCTGCACGAGCGGTGCGTGCTGAATCGGCGCGATTCGCGGTGCGTGCGGGACCGGCGGCGCCGGCTGCGGAGCGGCCGGCGCGTTTGCGACCGTTACCGGCGCGCGGCGCTCGATCGTTACGATTTCGCCGCTCGTATTTTCGGTCGCGCCTTCTTGTGAAGAACTCGTGAGAATCGAAAAGAATAACAGCGCGAACAACGCGTGCAGCAGCAGCGAAGCAAGAGTACTTCCGGCGAGCCGCTCCGGATACCGCCGGTCGCGAGGATCGCGCTCCCACGTCATGCGGTCCTTTAAGTGCGCTTAACGAATCGCAGGAGCCTGCCGCCGGTTTCTCGCACCCGCACTCGACCAATGGATTCGATTCTTCAAAAGCGTACCAAAATCGTCGCCACGATCGGCCCGGCGTCGCGCGACCCCGCGATTATGCGTTCGCTGTTCGTATCGGGCGCCAACGTCTTGCGCCTCAATTTTTCGCACGGCACTCCGCAAGAGCACGCAGAGGTCATCGCCAACGCGCGCGCCATCTCCGACGAACTCGGCATCCACACGGCAATTTTGCAGGACTTGCCCGGACCTAAAGTGCGCACCGGCGCGTTCGTTAACGGTACGACCTCCGTCCAGCTCGAGCGCGGCGCACGGTTCGAGGTGACGACCGAAGACGTTCCCGGCACCGGCGACCGCGTGAGTACGACGTATCGCGACTTGCCTTCCGACGTCGCAATCGGACATCGTCTCTTCCTGCAGGACGGCCAGATTACGTTGCGCATCGTCGATAAGAGCGCGACGAAGATCGAAACCGTCGTGGAATTCGGCGGCGAGCTGCGCGCGAAGCAAGGCATCAGCTATCCGGATGGGACGCTCAACCTCACGTCGGTGACCGATCGCGATCTCGAGCTCCTGGCGTTCGGGCTCGAGCACGGCGTCGACTACGTCGCGGTGTCGTTCGTGCGCGCCGCCGAAGACGTCGAGCGCGTGAAAACGTTCATCGCCGAGAAGGGTAAGCGCGTTCCCGTCATTGCGAAGATCGAGAAGCACGAAGCGCTGGCGGATCTCGATCGCATCGTTGCGGCCGCCGACGGCATCATGGTGGCGCGCGGCGATCTCGGCACGGAGATGCCGATCGAATCGGTTCCGCTCATTCAGAAGCGTTTGATCGCACAGTGCAACCGTGCGAGCAAGCCGGTCGTTACCGCGACGCAGATGCTCGAGTCGATGATCGGCTCGCCGCGGCCGACCCGCGCGGAGGCTGCCGACGTCGCCAACGCGATCCTCGACGGGACGGATGCGATCATGCTTTCCGGCGAGACCGCCCGCGGGCAGTATCCGACCGAAGCCGTCCGCACGATGGCCGATATCGCGCGCGAAATCGAGAAAGAGTATCCGCACCACGCGCTGCGCGACCGGCGGCTGGAGAACATCAAGCCCGACGTCGCGACCTCGATCGCCGAGGCCGCCACGCGCGCCAGCGACGAACTAAACATCCCGTTCATCGTCACCGGCACGACCACCGGCAACACGGCTCACCACATTGCGGCGTTTCGCCCACAGGCGCGCATCATCGCGCTCACGCCGGACAAAAACGTGGCGCGCCGGCTCGCCCTGCTGTGGGGAACCGAAGCGATCACGATCGACACGTACGGCTCGATCGACGTGCTGCTCTACATGACGGAGCGACAAATGGTGCACGCCGGTTTGGTCAACGCGGGCGACCGCATCGCGTTCACTACCGGAATGCCGGTCGGCGCCGGCGGCACCAACGTCCTAAAAATTCATCAGATCCCCTAAGTTCCGCGACTTTTGAGAAGAGCGCGGGCGTGTTTGAGCGCCGCGTCGTGCGTTTCGCCGGAAAGCATGCGCGCGAGTTCTTCTTCGCGCTGGGAGGCCGAGGCAAGTTCCCGAACGGAGATCGTCGTCTCGTTCTTGCTCTCGGTTTTGTCGAGCACGTAGTGCCGATCGGCCCACGTCGCCAACTGCGCGAGATGTGTGACGCAGATCACTTGTCCGTCGCGAGCCAGGCGCCCGATCCGCGCGCCGACCGCGGCTGCAGTCGCGCCGCCGATTCCCGCATCGATCTCGTCGAACACCAGCGCGTCGTCATCGCGTTTTCCCGCGAGCACGACGACGAGTGCTAAGAGCACGCGCGACAACTCGCCGCCCGACGCCACGCGAGCGAGCGGACGCGCCGGTTCCCCGGCGTTAGCGGCGAACAGAAACTCAGCCCGCTCGGCGCCGTCGGATCCGATCGCATCGAGCTTCTCGAAAGCGACGTCGAACCGTCCCGACGCCAGAGCGATGTCGCCGAACTCCGCGGCGACGCGTTTCGAAAGTGCCGCGGCGGCTTTTTTGCGCAATCCGGTGAGTGCCGCTGCGTGCGCTTCGAGGTCGCGTCGCGCGCTTTCCCGTTCGGCCGTTAGCTCCGTTAATCGCCGGTCGCGGCCTTCGTACTCGTCGACGGCGGAACGCACGCGCGCCGCCTGAGAGAGCACGGCATCGAGCGTGCCTCCGTACTTGCGCTTGAGGCGATCGAGCGTATCGAGCCGTTCGTTGATCGCTTCGAGTTCGGAAGCGTCGAACTCGAGCGCTTCGAGCGCGCGCGTCACTTCTGCCGCGAGGTCGACCGCATCGCTCTGCAGCGCGCTCGCGCGATCGCCGAGCAGGCGCAGCGCTTCCCCGACGTTTGCGACGGGGCCGAGCGCCGCCGATGCCGCCCCCAGCGACGCGACGGCGCCCGCGTCGTCGTTCGCAAGCGACTCGTGAGCGCCGCGCAGGGCGGCCGCGACGCGCTCGGCATTATCGAGCACGTGCCGGCGCTGCTCGAGGCGCGCGTCTTCGCCCGGCTCCGGCCGCGCATCGTCGATTTCGCGCAGCGCAAACGCATCGTCGTCGTAGCGCGCCCGCGCCTCGCGATCGTCGCGCTGCAGCCGTTCGAGCGATGTTTCAACCGTTTGCACGCGGCGATACGCCGCCGAGACGTCGTCGCGGGCGCGCCTCGCGCCATCGCCGGCGAACCGATCGATCAGATGCAAATGGTGCTGCGGTGCCAGCAAACGCTGTGCTTCGTGCTGCCCGACGATTTCGGCAATCTCCGCGCCGATCTCGCGAACGTATCCTGCGGTCGCCGGACGTCCGTTGACCCGCACGCTCGATCGCCCTCCGTCGCCGATCTCCCGCACGACCGTGCACTCTTCGCCCGGATCGGTCGCGAAGCCGTCGCCTTCTAGACGGAGCTTTAGCTCCGGTGACGGATCGAACGCGAGCGTCACCGACGCCTTTGCGGCGCCGCGCCGCACTACGTCCGCACCGGCGCGCGCTCCGAGCGCGAACGTCAGCGCACCGAGCAGCATCGTTTTGCCGGAGCCCGTTTCGCCCGTAAAGATCGTTGCCGCCGGCGAAAACTCGATCGCCGCGCGAGCGATCAAGCCGTAGTTTTCAATCTCCAGCCGTCGTAACATTACCGCACGTAATTAACGACGAGGCCCCTTGATGGAAACGCCCCAGAGCATCTTGGCTTCGAGCCGCTCGAGGAAATGCAGCGGCGACGTCCGCGCAAAGCGCACCGTTTTCGGGTGCCGGCGGACGAGTACGCTCGAACCGGGCGCGATATCGGCCAGTACGTCGCCGTCGCATTCCAAATGCGCCTGCGCGATCTCGGAATCGCAGGTAATCTCGATCTGCGCGCGGGTCGGCACGATCAGCGGTCGCGAGAAGAGCGTGTGCGGCAGGAGCGGAACGACGCCGAACGCGTCGACGCTCGGAGCGATCAGCGAACCGCCGGCCGAGAGAAAATATGCCGTCGATCCGGTCGGCGTCGCAACGCAGATGCCGTCCGCCGGAATCATCGTGACTTCTTCGCCGTCGAAACGCAGGCCGAACGGCACCAATCGCGAGACCTCGCCCTTGCGAACCACGACGTCGTTGAGCGCGAAATAGCGGCGCCCTTCATACTCGGCTTCCAGCGCGGCGCGTTCGTCGACGAAGAGGCCTCGGTCGACGATCGCCGGCAAATCGGCAATGCTCAAATCGTCCTGGTCGAACTCGGTGAGAAATCCCAACCGCCCGGTGTTGATGCCTAGCAGCGGAACGTCGCCTTCGATCGCAATACGCGCCGCGCGCAACAGCGTGCCGTCGCCCCCAACGGTCACGAGCAGCGCCGACTCCTCGGGAGGAACGCCGTCGGTGTCGATTTCCAAAACGTCGCGCTGCCCCAAGCAGAGGGTCACGCCGAAACCGCCGGCGCGAAACGCGCGCGCGATCCGCGCGGCCAGCGAGCGCGCGAGCTCGCGCTCGGTGTCGACGTAGAGCGCGACGAGTTTTTTGCCGATGGCGAGCGTAGCGGTCATCCGCCGGGAGCTTCGGCGAGGACCTCGTCGATTCGTGCGTCGCCGAGCGGATCGCCCTCTCGGCGCAACAGCATCAGAAATTCGCGATTGCCCGCCGGTCCGAGCAGCGGCGAAGGGACGGCGTCGACCGCCGCGAGACCTAGCGCTCCGGCCGCGTCGCGCACCTCGCGCAGCACCGCGCGATGGACGTCCGGGTCGCGCACCACCCCGCCACGCCCCAGACGCGAGCGGCCGGCCTCGAACTGTGGCTTCACGAGCGCCACGATGCGCCCCGCAGGGCGAACGTAGGCGACGGCGCGCCGCAGGATCGTGATGAGCGAGATAAAGGACGCATCGACGACGACGAGATCGAATCCGCCGGGAAACGCGTCGTCCGGAAGCAGCCGGAAGTTCGTGCGTTCCATCACGACGACGCGCGGATCGTTGCGCAGCTTCCAGTCCAGCTGCCCGTAACCGACGTCCAACGCGACGACGCGCGCGGCGCCGCGCTGCAACAGGCAGTCGGTGAAGCCGCCGGTGGATGCGCCGACGTCGAGCGCCGTCTCGCCGGTGACGTCGATGGCGAAAGCGGCGAGCGCGCGCTCGAGCTTCTCGCCGCCACGGCTCACGAAGCGGCGCGGCATGTCGACTTCAACCGCTGCGCCCGAACGCACGAGCTGTCCGGCCTTGGTGGCAGCCGTTCCGTCGACGCGCACCCGCCCTTCCATAATCAAGCTGCGCGCCTGCGAGCGCGTGATGCCCTCGCGTTCGGAAACGGCCGTATCCAGCCGGAGCGAGCTTTTACTCGCGAAGCGGTCGGAAGTCGGGCCGCTCATGTCGAATTTGCAATTCGATGCCGGTGCACCTCAAACCGCTCCATCCGGTGGATTTTCTGATTCGCAGCGCGTACGTCTATCGCGAGAAGACTGCCGTCGTGGACGGCGACGCGCGCCGGACGTATCCCGAGATGCTGGACCGCGTCTACCGCTTTGCACGCCTCCTGCGCCAGATGGGTCTGCGCCGCGGCGACCGCGTCGCGGTGATGGCGACGAACGTTTCCCAAATGCTCGAAGCGCATTTCGCCGTGCCGCTCGCCGGAGGCGTCCTGTGCACGCTGAACGTTCGGTTGATGCCCGACGAAATCGCCTATATTCTCGGGCATTGCGGCGCCTCGATCGTGCTGTACGACGGCGAGTTCGAACGGCTGCTCTCGGAGCGCACGCACCATCCTCGCCTGCTGCGTCTGGGCGAAGGAGCGCTGGACGCGATCGACTTCGAAACGGAGATCGCGGCGACTTCAGCCGACCCGTTCGTGCCGGACCTGGCAGACGAAGACGAAACCATCGCCATCAATTACACGAGCGGCACGACCGGTCGTCCCAAAGGCGTCATGTTCAGTTACCGCGGCGTCTACGTCAACGCACTGGCGGAGATTTTTCACGCGGGACTGCGGCCGGAAAGCGTCTACCTCTGGACGGTGCCGATGTTCCATTGCAACGGGTGGTGCTTCACTTGGGGAGTGACCGCTGCCGGCGCGACGAACGTCTGCCTCCGCAAAATCGAGTACGGGCGAATCCTCGAACTGATCGAGACGGAAGGAGTGACGCATCTGTGCGCGGCGCCCACCGTTCTGGTCGGCATCGCGAACCATCCTGAAGCCAAGCCGTTCGC
>JAFAHZ010000176.1 GCA_019236975.1 Vulcanimicrobiota bacterium
GTGGAACTCAACCGCCTCGTTAAAATGGAAATGGAAGGCTCCGTCGGCTAGATTTGGCCCGGGTCGTTGTCGAGTCGGCCCTCGTTAACGGCCCTAGTTAACTTCGGACCGCCTCTCCTAGACCCGACCTCAAATCTAACCGACGACCATACACGCAAGTCTTTACCGACTGCGAATAGTGCGTTTACGCGTTAACGCTTCCTCGGCGCGCGGCTACATGCTAGAAAGGGAAGGATGCGAGTCCTTTCCGCGTTCCTCATCCTTGCACTAACGGCGTGCGCCGGGGGTTCCGGCGCACGCTATGCCGGCGTTTCGGCAAGCAGCTTCATTCCGGCGGCGCGCTCGCCGCACGGCTGCGGCTCCAACAGCGGCTCGTCGTCGAGCTGCATGCCGATCACGCACGTGGTCGTCATCGTTCAGGAGAACCGCAGCTTCGATAACCTCTTCGCGGGCTATCCGGGAGCGGACGCACCGTTGACCGGCCGCATGTCCAACGGCCAAGTCGTTCCGCTGCGTTCGATCGGCTTCAACACGACCGACTTGGATCACGGCTACGGCGCCAGCGTCAACGATTACGACGGCGGCAAAATGGACCACTTCGATCAGAACTACAACAGCCAAGGCAAGAAGGCCGGCGCGTTCGCGTACAGCCATCTCGCGCGCGTCTACGTTCAGCCGTATTGGGATATGGCAGCGCAGTACACGCTGGCCGACGCAATGTTCGCCACCGAGCACGGGGCCAGCTGGACCTCGCACCTGGATCTGATCGGCAGCACGAATCTCACGCCGATCAGCGCCGTCGTGGATTTTCCGTCGAACTCGCCGTACGATTGTTTCGCGCCGGTCAGTACCGTGACGCCGACCATCGACATTCACGGACGCTATCGCAACAACGGCCCGCGCCCGTGCTTCACGCAGTGGGCGACGATGGCCGACACGCTCGATAACGCCGGATTGTCGTGGCGTTTCTACGCACCGCCGATTCACAACGACATCGGCAGCATCTGGTCGCCCTTCGGCGCAATCGCGCGCGTGCGCCTCGGTCCGGACTGGCACAAGGTCGTTTCGAAGCCGGCGCAAGTTCTCAGCGACGTCGCTAACGGCTATCTTGCCAATGTCACCTGGATAACCCCGGAATGGCAATGGTCCGACCATGCCGGCGGCGGCGCGACAATGGGCCCGTCGTGGGTATCGGCCGTCGTCAACGCGATCGGCCAAAGCCAGTATTGGAACAACACCGCCATCGTCGTGCTCTGGGACGATTGGGGCGGCTTCTACGACGACGCCGTTCCGCCGCAGCTCGACTTCAAAGGCTTGGGACTGCGCGTCGGTTGCCTCATCATCTCGCCGTACGCGCGGCCCGGTTACGTGTCGCACACGCAATACGAGTTCGGCAGCGTCAACGCGTTCATCGAGCAGGTGTTCAATCTGCCGCCGCTAGGACCGGCGTCGGCCGGCTACTCCGACGCGCGCGCGACGAGCATTATCGATAGCTTCGACTTCACGCAGACGCCGATCGTGTTCCAGCCGATCTCGGCGCCGATTCCCCCGTCGCAGTTCGTGAAGATGCCTTCCTCGGGGAAAGCACCCGACGACGAATAGCGAATGAGCCGCCCATGGCTCGTCACCACGTTGGAAAGCGCAGCGACATCGCGCCGGGGACGACCCGGCGCGTGCTCGTGGAAGGCGCCGAAATTCTGCTCTGCAACGCCGGCGGCACGATCTACGCCATCGAAGACGTCTGCACGCATGACGGCGGCCCGCTCGACCAAGGCACCCTCGAGGGAGAAACCGTCGTCTGTCCGCGCCACGGCGCGACCTTCGACGTCCGTACCGGCGATGCGCTGACGCTTCCGGCCGTCGTTCCGTTGATGACGTTTCCGGTGATGGTGGAGGGCGACGACGTCTATATCGAGGCCTGAGCGAGGGCGATGAGGAAAACACTGCTCCTGCGCGCCGCGGCGGCACTCGTCACGATCGGCGTTGCCGCGATCGCCGCCTTCGCGATCGACGTCGCCGTCGGTTTGCGTGCGCACGCGCGTTACTCCGGCACGATCTCCGGCTTGGAGCTGCACCGTCCGGTTTCGATTTTGCGCGACGCGCGCGGCGTTCCGCACATCGGGGCAAGCGACGAACACGACCTCTTCTTTGCCCAAGGCTACGTCGAAGCGTCGGACCGGCTCTTCCAAATGGATCTGCAGCGGCGTTTCATCGAAGGCACACTGGCGGAAGTCTTCGGCAAAGCCGCGCTCGACAGCGATCGCACCGAACGCGCCGTTCCGGTGCGCGCGATCGTCCTCGCTCAATGGCAGGGACTCGACGCGCGTTCGCGAGCGATGCTGCAAGCATTTTCCGCGGGCGCCAACGCGGCGATGCAGCGCGAGCCGCTGCCGGTCGAGTTTCACATCCTCGCGTATCGCCCGCAGCCGTGGCGGCCGTACGACACCTTAGCCATCGGTATGGCCGAAGTGCTCGACCTCATCGACGATTGGAACGACGTCGCCGGCCGCGATGCGGCGTTTCGAAAGGGCGGCATGGGTCTGCTGGATGCCTTGTATCCGTTGAGCGATCCGTGTTACGACGCACCGGTGACGTCCGGCCTGAACGGCATCGGTCCCGGCAAGCCCTGCCGTTTGCGCGCGCCGTTACCGTCGATTCTCGCGCATCGGCGCGCACCCGTCGGCAGTAACGAGTGGGCCGCAGGTGCGGCGCGTTCTGCGACGGGTCGCGCGCTGCTCGCCAACGATCCGCATCTCGGTCTGTCGATTCCGGGCGTATGGTACATGGCGGATTTACGCGCGCCCGGATTTCACGCAGCCGGCGTGACGCTGGCGGGCGTACCGACGATCCTCTTGGGCCACAACGAGCGCATCGCGTGGGGCATGACGGACGCGACGGTCGCATCGCTCTCGGTGTTCGAACCACCGGCGCGTTTGGATGCAAACGGCTGGCGCACCGAAACCTTCGCCGTGCGCTTCGGCGGTCGCGTCACGCAGCGCTACTACAGTACGCCATCGGCATTCGGCGTAACGACCGACGGCGGCCGTTTCGTGCTGGTACGCTGGCGGGCGTACGAACGTCCGTCGTTTGCCGGCACCACGTTCTACGACCTCGATCGCGCGCGCTCGATCGACGATGCACTGCGCGCGCTGCAGCGCTACGAAGGCCCCGCGCATAACTTTGCCGTCGCCGACACGAGCGGCCGCGTCGCCTACGCGATGGCCGGACCGGTTCCAAACGATCCGCTGTGGGCGCGGCGCTTCCACCCCGCTGCCGACGTTTCGCGTTCGTACGAGCCGCTGCCGTGGAGTACGATGCCAAAAGTGGCGCCGTCGCGCGACGCGGTCGTGTGGACGGCGAACAATCGCGTGTACGGCAACGGCTACGCCTACCGGCTGAGCCCTCAGTTTTCGCCGCCGTATCGCGCCTACCGCATCGCTGCGCTGTTGCGCGCGCAGTCGAAATACGACGTGGACTACTTCGCGCGCATGCAGATGGACGCACTCTCGCTGCCGGAACTCGAACTGGCGCGCGCCGCGGCTCCACAGTTTCGCCAGTCCGACCCGGCGTTAGCGGATGCGCTGACGCAGTGGAACGGAGCGATGACCGGCGACTCCCAAGCGGCAACGGCGGTTGCCGGCCTGCGCGCGCAGTTGACCGGCGGGCATAAGCTGCGCATGCCGTCGGTGCTCGCCGACGTTGCGCAAGGTGCCGAGCTGCACGCGCCGGCGTGGCCTGCCGAACGATGGGATGTCGCGGGAGCGGTCCCGGTCCAGCACAAACTCTCGCTGCTCGGCATCGAGTTTCTCAACGGTGCGACGCTGCCCGGTTACGGCGACGATTACACCGTGCACGTGCAGTATCGCGGATACTCGCAGAGCTTTCGCGCGGTGTGGGACGTCGGTAACTGGGACGCCGGCGGGATGACGCTGCCGCAAGGTGAGTCGGGCGAACCGGGCTCGAATCACTACACCGATCAAGCCGCTGCATGGATCGCGGGCCGCTTGTTACCGCTGCCGTTTTCCGATTCGGCCGTCCAGCGCACCGCCGTCGACCGCGAAATGCTGACGCCTTAACCGAGCAGCGATTGCAGCTGGTGTACGTGAGCGACGAACGCCGCGCGCCCCTTCGGAGCCAGACGATACTGCGTCAGCGGACGGCGATTGACGAAGCTCTTCTGCTCGTCGACGTAGCCGGCTTCGACGAGCTTCGAAAGATGCGCTCCAAGGTTTCCCTGCGTGACGTCGAGCGAGCGCTGCAGCTCGGAGAACGCGATCCAATCCGACGTCAGGAGTTCGGCAATCACGCTCAGACGAATTTTCGACAAGAGCAACTCGTCCACGAGTTACTCGGGCGTCAGCAACTCGGCGACGCCGAACCCGCCGTAGCCGGCGATCATTCCGGCGGCTAAGGCGTACGCCGTGACGTCGCCGCGGGTAAAGTTCGCGACGACCATCGATACCACGACGGTAATACCGCAGACCTGCGCGCGCCGGTTCCCGTGCATTCCGATATACAACAGCACGATGGCTTCGGCGAAGCTCCAAATCGCCGCAGACGCAATACCCGAGAAGATGTTGAACAGAGCGACGTTGGCGACGAAGGCAAGGCCTAACGTCAGCCACAGCACGTTAAAGAACTCGCGTTGGACGAGCGACCGGCGCGCGACCGAAGCGCGCAGCGCCCGGCCGCGCCAGACCGAAAACACGAGCGCGGCGACGAACAGCGCCGCCCCGATCCATATCGCCTGCGGAGCCAGCGCGCCTTTGGAAACGAAGTGCACCAGCAGCGTAATGCATCCCGAGAAGAGTCCCCACACCACGAAAAACTCGCCGCCCGCGCACAGGCGCTGCTCCGTGTCGGCAAGGATCTGCGCGACCATCTCGATGTGCTCGCGCGCCTCCGACGCATCGATCCGGTCCACGTCTAGATCTCCCGCATCCAGAAGGCCAAGGCGAGTCCGATGACCGCGGCTACCGCCCAAACGGCCGCCGGCGCGAAGCCGGCCGCGCTCATGGCGTGGGAGAGCCATACCATTGCGAACGCGTAGGCGCCCCAGACCCACAGCAGCTTCCCCGTGCAGAGTGCCCGCGGCGCCTCCGGCTCGGCAACCCAACCTTCGATCATCCCAGCCTCCACTTACTCTGTTTTACAGACTACTCTATTAGTTTCTACCACCAATGGCGCAAGACGTCAAGCGGCAGAGGAGCGTCGTTGACACCGCCCCGCCGCCCTGGTATCGTACCGTAGTCATGTACGCGATCATCGAGACCGGCGGCAAGCAGTATAGAGTCGCCGAGGGCGACGTTATCCGCTGCGATCTGCTTACGAGTGACGTCGGTTCCGACGTCACGTTCGAAAAGGTCGTGCTGGCGGGAAGCGGCAGCGACGTGAAGGTCGGCGCCCCCGTCCTCGACGGCGCCTCGGTCAGCGGCACCGTGCTGCGCCACGGCCAGGACAAGAAGATCCTCGTCTTCCGCTATAAACCGAAGAAGCGCGTTCGCAAGCTCAACGGCCATCGCCAACGCTTCGCGGAAGTCAAAATCACCAAGATCACGCTGCCGTAACCGGCCGTGCTGGAAGTGACCTTTTACCGCGACGCCGAGGACCGGCTGTCGGCGGTTTTTGCGCGCGGTCATGCAGATTTCGACGAGTACGGGCAAGATATCGTCTGTGCGGCCGTTTCGGCGATTCTGCAGGCGCTGCGCGTCGGCTTGGAGATGTACGCCGGCATCTCGCTCGACGCGTTTCAAGAACCGGGAGAACTCCATCTGCGCTGGCCCGAATCGGCCCGCGACGATGCGGCCTTGCGTGCGATCGTCACGACGGCGGAACTTTCGGTCGAACGGATAGCGGAGCAATACCCCGAACAAGTCCGGCTGACGCGCGAACACGACCGGCGTGCAACACCGCGACCGCCGGCTTGGTACTAAGGGCAAAGGAGCTTTTGGATGAACTCGAACACGGGCGCTAACGGCTATCAAAACGCGTTCGGCAACGACCCGGAGCGGGACGACCGTCACGACGACGGATCCGGTGAGGTCGGGAAAGCCCTGTTGGTGGGGCTGCTGGGCGGTCTCGTTTCGGCTGCCGGGTATCTCGTGTACCGGCGTCTGCCCGACGAACAGCGCGATCGCATCAATCAACAAGTCCGCTCGATGGTCCAGAACCGCATCTCCGAGCTGCGCGAAAACCTGAATATCTAACGGCGCTTTCGGCGCCGTGCCGGGCACTCACCCGGCATGCGAAAAATGCCCTTTTTGACGGCCGCCGTACTCGCGGCCGTTGCCTTTTCTTCTCCTGCGTGCGCGCAAAGCACCGGGGTGACCGCCGCGTACGCGCGCGCCATTCGTTCCTTCAATCCGTCCATAACCCCGGAGAACGCGATCGCCCTCGCGTCCGTCACGCTGGCGCAGTCCGACGCGCAGCGCATCGACGCGCGGCTGCTCGTCGCCGTCATCGCCGTCGAATCGCGTTGGAATCCGCGCGCCGTCTCTGCGGCCGGAGCGCGCGGGCTCGCGCAACTGATGCCGCAGACCGCCCGGGGTCTCGGCGTCGACGCGGACGATCCGCAAGAAAACATCGCCGGTGCCGCGGCTCACCTGCGCGCGCTGCTCGAGCGCTATCGCGAATACGACCGGCAAACGCAGGCAACGCTCGCCGTCGCCGCCTACAATGCCGGCGCCGCGGCCGTCGATCGGTATGGGGGCGTGCCGCCCTACCCGGAGACCGAAGACTACGTCCGGCGCGTGCTCACTCTTTGGCGCCGTCTAACGGGGTCGCAGGCGGAGTAGGCCGCGGTTCGTCGGCCAAATCGGCCGCCCGCTCCATCTCGGCCACGAACGATTGCGACGTGTTCTGAATTTCGCGCACGAATCGTCCCGCCTGGCGCATCATCTTCGGCAGCCGCTCCGGCCCGAACAACAGCAACGCAAGAACGGAAACGACGAGGATATCAGGTACGGAAAACACGGTATCGCTCGTGGTATCCCGGCCTCGCTAATTTCCCTGTTTAATCGCTCGGCCGGTACACCAACTCGCGAAAGCAGCCAAACGATGGCACGGTTCTGCAGGTATGCCCTTCGGACGCAGCCAAGCTGGCGAGTCCGCCGTGAAGATCATCTATACCCGAGGGAACCGGACCGAGACGCTCGCGTCCCTGGCGACGCTGCGCAAGATTCTCAACCGCTTCGTCGCGCACCGCGTCTTTTACGAAATTTCGAGC
>JAFAHZ010000013.1 GCA_019236975.1 Vulcanimicrobiota bacterium
AGCTCTGCAAGATTCTGGCGCCGCAGATGCGGACCGTCGAAGCGCGGATCGTTCACAAGGTGCTCGAGTCCGAGCACCTTGCAAAACGCACTCCAGTTCTTCTGCGAGTTCGCGCCGACGGTAAAGTATCCGTCGCTGCTCGGGAGCGCTTGATAGACCGCGTTCGCTTGATGCGCCGAACCATGCCGCCGCGGAATCTCGCCGGTCGTAAAGTACTTGGCTGCTTCGTAAATCGAGAAGCTGACGCCGGCCTCGAACAGCGAGACGTCGATGAGCTGCCCTTCGCCGGTTTGCTCGCGCGCACGCAGCGCCGAAACCGCGCCTAGCGCGCCGTACAGCGCGCATACCAAGTCGCACATCGGCACGCCGATCTTTACCGGCTCGCCGCCTTCTTCGCCGGTGATGCTCATCAGGCCGCTCATCGCTTGCGCCATGATGTCGAGACCCGGTAACGGCGCGTACGGGCCGTCCTGCCCCCACCCGGAAGCCGCAACATAAATCAATCGTGGATTGATCGCGCGCAGCCGTTCGTAATCGAGCTCGAGCCCGCGCATCGTGCCGGGCCGCAAGTTCTCGACGACGATGTCGGCGCGCGCGACGAGCTTGCGGAAGATTTCCTTTCCTTGCTCGGACTTCAAGTCGAGCGCGAGGCTGCGTTTGTTGCGATTGATGCGCAAGAAATTCGCGCCCTCGCCGTCGATGAAGGGGCCGCCTTGCCGCGACATGTCGCCGCCGTCGGGGTTCTCGACTTTGACGACGTCGGCACCGAGATCAGCAAGCTGCATTCCGCAAAACGGCCCGGCCATGTAGTTGCCGACTTCGAGTACGCGAATGCCGGCCAGCGGTGGGGATTGCGTCATGGGCCACCCTTCGTCATCTGCCATCCGGCGGCATTCCATGTCGGCAAGTAGGCGTTGGGTGAGAACCCGCCCAGACGGTCGTCGTACGCGTATACGTACGACGGATTGAAGAGGAACACGATCGGCACGTCGCGCGCGACCGTGCGCTCGATCTCCGCGTAGATTGTTTTGCGGCGCGCACGCGCGACGCTCACGAGCGACTCGCTTTCGAGTGTGTCGATTCGCGGATCGCACCAGCGCGCGTAGTTCGCAACGCCGTTACAGCGGAAGAGGAAACTGTCGTCCGGATCGACGCCCATCGGGAAGGGAACGTACGCGAGATCGAAGTTGCCCGACGCAAGAATTCCCGTCTTCGGTAAGAATAGCTGCGCGTTGGAGATCGACTTGATCGCCGCGTCGATCCCGCGAATGCGCAACTCAGCCTGCACGAACGTCGCAACCGCGACGCCGGTACGCGTCTCCGGAAACTGCACGTACACGAGCGAGAGCCGCTTGCCGTCTTTCTCGCGCGTCCCGTCGCGTCCGCGCAACCAGCCTGCATCATCCAGCATGCGATCCGCGGCGACAGGGTCGTACGCCGGTTGGTGCACGCCCGGATCGCGCGCCCACGAATGGAGCGGTTGCGCCGTATCGATCACGGGATAGCGGCCAAACGTAATCTTCCTGCTGATCGCGTTGCGATCGATCGAGGCCGCAATCGCCCGCCGCACGCGCGCGTCGTCGAGCGGCGGATGGGTCGTGTTGAGCACGATGCCGGCGACGAGCGCCAGCGGGACGTCGCGAAACGTGATGTGCGGTTGATGCGCGACGATCGCTTGCTGGTCGGGCGCGATGAGATTCCAGTCGATCGCGCGCGACTGGAGGAGCGTCAGGTTTGTTCCCGGATCGGGGACGATGCCGATTTCGAGACGCTGCGTTTTCGGCGCACCGCGCCAGTAACGTGAATTGCCCACGTACTCGAGCCGTTCGCCGCGCCGCCAGGACACGAACGTAAACGGTCCGTCGCCGATGGGATGCTGGTTGAAATCGGCTTGCGCGAGCGTACCCGCGTGCACCAAGAGGTGCGCGGGAAGCACGTATTGCGCCGATGCACCGTACGAAAAGAACGTCGCGACGGCCGGCGCCCACGAACGATGCAGCCGCACGACGACGGTATGCGCGTCCGGCGCGTACGCATTGTCGATGAGGTCGTAGCCTTCACGCGAACGAACCGGATTGCGCGGGTCGTTGATCGCGCGCAACGTGAACAGCACGTCGTTGGCGGTAACGGGGACGCCGTCGCTCCACAGCACGTTCGGCCGCAGATGGTACGTGATCGTGCGGCCGTCTTTGGAGACGCCGC
>JAFAHZ010000167.1 GCA_019236975.1 Vulcanimicrobiota bacterium
GCTTGGCTCAGGGCCTGTGCCAGAAGCACTATTACATGAAGCGCCGCAATTCCGACAAATTCAGCCAGCTACGCCTGGATTAAGCAGCTGGTGTACTGGCCGAAGGTACAACTTAGCTTCGCTTGCGAGTATGCTAAGCTCTTCAATTTTCTGGGCGGTACCTGGTGCGGATTGACCACCTTTTGACCACCTAAGCGACGAATCTTGGCGGATTTTAACGGACTCCGGCGGACGGCCGTATTTTTTTTTATTCTAGCGCACTTTCTCCACACTTCAGCGATGGAGTCCAACGGCATAAGGCGGTTTCGCAATATAAGGGTTGGCGAATCGGGCGATGCCGGCGTCGCATGCTTGGTTGAGGCGCCGCGAAGCGGCCCCATAAGCTTCTCATCTTCTTCTTGACAATCGCCCAACATCTGCCCATTCCGGCGGTACGGTGGTGCAATGCAAAAGACGATGAAAGCCGCGGTCGTCTCGGAGTTCGGCGCACCGCTGCGTATTGACGAACTGCCGGTTCCCACGCCTGGGGCCGGTGAACTCTTGGTCGAGGTCATGGCATGTGGCGTCTGCCATACCGACTTGCACGCCGCGGAGGGCGACTGGCCCGTCAAGCCGGCGCCGCCCTTCGTTCCGGGGCACGAGACGGCCGGGCGCGTCGTCGGGATCGGCCCCAACGTCGACGGCTATAAAATCGGCGATGCCGTCGGCATCGCTTGGCTGCACGACGCCTGCGGCAAATGCGAGTATTGCATCACCGGCTGGGAGACACTCTGCCCCAGCCAGCGCAATAGCGGCTATTCCGTCAACGGCGGATTCGCGCAGTACGCGATCGCGTCGGCGGCCTATGCGGGGCGGTTGCCCGGCGACGTCGATTTCGCGAGCATCGCGCCCATCATTTGCGCCGGCGTCACGACCTACAAGGGCATCAAAGAAACGCAAGCGCAGCCGGGCCAATGGATCGCGATCTCGGGGCTGGGCGGGCTCGGCCATATCGCCGTTCAGTATGCCAAAGCCATGGGCTTGCGCGTCATCGGCCTCGACATCGCTGCCGATAAACTCGCGCTGGCCCGATCGCTCGGCGCCGACGCGACCTTCGACGCGAGCTCGCCCGATGCGATCGCGCAGGTGATCGATGCGACCGGCGGCGGCGCGCACGGCGTGCTGGTGACGGCGGTCTCGCGGCCCGCGTTCTCGCAGGCGCTGCAGTACGTGCGGCGCGGCGGCACCGTCGCGCTCAACGGCTTGCCGCCCGGCGACTTTCCGACGCCGATCTTCGACGTGGTGCTCAAGCGCATCACCATTCGCGGATCGATCGTCGGAACGCGCTACGACCTCTCGCAAGCCATCGCGTTCGCCGTGCAAGGCAAAGTCAAGGCCAACATTCACACCGCCGCGCTCGACGACGTCAACGACGTCTTCGACCAGCTCAAAGCCGGCAAGGTCGACGGCCGCGTCGTCCTCGACCTCACCAAAGCACGCACCCAAAAGACGAGGAGTCACGCCGATGACCGCTACGCTACCGTCTAAAGAACTGTACGACTTCAAAGAGCTCGGCGTCACGTCGCCGTATCGCGCGCGCTACGACAACTTCATCGGCGGCGAGCTCGTCCCGCCGGTCGACGGGCAGTATTTTGCCAACGTCAGTCCGATCGTCGGGCGGCCGTTCACCGAAGTCGCGCGATCGACGGCGAACGACGTGGAACTCGCGCTCGACGCCGCGCACGCCGCTCGCGAGGCGTGGGGAGCGACGTCGCCCGCGCAGCGCGCGCTCGTGCTCAATCGCATCGCCGATCGCATGGAAGACCAGCTGGCCCGGCTTGCGCTCGCGGAAACCATCGACAATGGGAAGCCGATCCGCGAAACGACCGCCGCCGACATTCCGCTGGCGATCGATCACTTCCGCTACTTCGCCGCCGCCATTCGTTCGCAAGAAGGCGGCATCGGCGAACTCGACCGCGACACGGTCGCGTACCACTTCCACGAGCCGCTCGGCGTCGTGGGGCAAATCATCCCCTGGAACTTCCCGATTCTGATGGCGACGTGGAAGCTCGCGCCGGCGCTGGCTGCGGGCAACTGCGTCGTGCTCAAACCGGCCGAACAAACGCCGGCGTCGATCATGGTGTGGCTGGAGCTGGTCGCCGACTTGCTGCCGCCCGGCGTGCTCAACGTCGTCAACGGTTTCGGCCTCGAGGCCGGCAAGCCGCTGGCGTCGAGCAGCCGCATCGCCAAGATCGCGTTCACGGGCGAAACGACTACCGGCCGGCTGATCATGCAGTATGCGTCGCAGAATCTCATTCCGGTCACGCTCGAGCTGGGCGGCAAGTCGCCGAACATCTTCTTCGCCGACGTCGCCGCGCACGACGACGACTTCTTCGATAAAGCGCTCGAAGGCTTTACGATGTTCGCCCTCAATCAAGGCGAAGTGTGCACGTGTCCGTCCCGCGCGCTGATTCAAGAATCGATGTACGATCGGTTCGTAGAACGCGCGATCGACCGCGTGCGCGCCATCAAGCAAGGCAATCCGCTCGATCCCGGCACGATGCTCGGCGCGCAAGCCTCGAGCGAGCAGATGGAGAAAATCCTTTCGTACTTCGACATCGGCAAGAAAGAAGGCGCGCAAGTGCTGACGGGCGGCAAGCGTGCCGACGTCAACGGAAAACTCAAAGACGGCTACTACATCGAGCCGACGGTCTTCAAAGGCCACAATCGCATGCGCATCTTCCAGGAAGAAATCTTCGGCCCGGTCGTTTCGGTCACGACGTTCAAAGACGAAGCCGAAGCGCTGGCGCTCGCGAACGACACGCTCTACGGTTTGGGTGCCGGCGTCTGGACGCGCGATCTCAACACCGCGTATCGCATGGGCCGCGGCATCGCCGCCGGGCGCGTGTGGACGAACTGCTACCACGCCTATCCCGCGCACGCGGCCTTCGGCGGCTACAAGCAATCGGGCATCGGCCGCGAGACGCACAAGATGATGCTCGACCACTACCAGCAGACGAAGAACGTCCTGGTCAGCTACAGCCCGAAGAAGCTGGGCTTCTTCTAAGCGGTGCAACGCGTCACGCGCGTTGAAGCGACGCCCGCGGCGCTCGAGCTCATCGAGCGCCTGCGGGCCAAGCACGGGCCGCTGATGTTCCATCAATCCGGGGGCTGTTGCGACGGCAGCAGCCCCATGTGCTATCCGCTCGGCGATCTGATCGTCGGCGACGGCGACGTGCTGCTCGGAGCAATCGGCGGCGCGCCGTTTTACATGAGCCGGCCCCAATACGAGTACTGGAAGCACACCAAACTGATCATCGACGTGGTCGAGGGTCGCGGCGGAATGTTCTCGCTGGAAAACGGCGCAGGGGTGCGTTTTCTCACCCGATCTCGTCTGTTTACCAGCGACGAGCTAGCGTAGTCAGTCTCTAACGACATCGTGTACGTCTAGAACGAGCCGAGTGGCGGACCCCACGACGTTGCGCCCGCGGCGGCGTCGCCGCCTTTATAGCAGTGTCCCTGATACGCATAGCCCGTCGTATCGCTGACGGCTTTGCACGTCCACCCCGCAGGGCCGCCCGAAATCACCATCGGCTGGAGTCCGTTGCCGCCGATTTTGGTGGCGACGAATTTCTTTGCGAGCGCCGTCGCATCGTCGCAGCTCATTGGCGCCGCGCCCATGACGACTGCTTGATACTTCGAACCCGTCCACTTCGCGTCGGCAACGCTCGTCCACTGATGTCCGGTAAACACCGCACACTTGGTAAGGCCGGCAGCGTGCGCATCCAGTCGCGTCAGCGCGAGAACAGCGGCGGTTGCGAAACATGCTGCAAGCGCGACGACGGCGGTGCACAGACGATTCACGGGGACCTCCTTCCGCACGACGGCGGACGTTCGGACTTCCGCTAATAGCGTACAAGACGCCTGCTGTCGGGCCGCGATAGGCTTTGGGACATGAACCGTTCCGATCTCATACGAAATTCTGCTGCGGCGGGGCTCTTGAGCGCGGCCTTACCCGTGCCGGTGCAGGCAACCGAAGCGAAAACCCCGGCGCCAATCGCGCCGCTCGCGCCGCCGGCCGGCGGCGTGCCCGTTGCGTTTCTGCTGTCCGAAGGCGCGGTGCTGATCGACTTCGCCGGCCCGTGGGAAGTTTTCCACGACGCCGACGTCGCCGGCCGTACGCAATCCGCGTTCAACCTCTATACCGTCGCGGAAACAACCAAACCGCTCAAGGTCGGCGGCGACCTGACGATCGTGCCTCAGTATTCGTTTGCCGACGCGCCGGCGCCCAACGTCGTCGTCGTTCCCGCGCAAGCCAAGCCCACGGCTGCGACCAAACAGTGGCTGATCGACACCGCAAAGCACGCCGATTTGGTCATGTCGGTCTGCACCGGCGCGCTCGTCCTGGCGCAAGCAGGCCTGCTCGACGGCCATTCCGTCACGACGCATCACAGCGCGTTCACGACGCTCGCCATGAGCTATCCCAAGGTGACGGTCGTGCACGGCGTGCGCTTCGTCGACGACGGCGCGATCGCGACGTCGGCCGGACTCTCGGCCGGCATCGATCTCGCGCTGCACGTCGTGGCGCGGTACTATGGGAAAGAAACGGCCCGATCGACCGCCTACGATATGGAATACCAAAGCAATAGCTGGCTCGACGCCGCCAACGACGCCTATCGCCGACCGCCGACCCCACCGGCCGGTTTGGCGACCTGCCCGGTGTGCTGGATGACGATCGATCCCAAAATCTCGCCGTCGCTCTCGTACGGCGGCAAGCGCTATTACTTCTGCATGACCGAACACGAGCACGTCTTCGCCTCCGCACCGGAACGGTTTTTGAA